>JADDPR010000083.1 GCA_016781775.1 Rubrobacter sp.
GATCGCCGCGAAGACGACCGCCAGTAACGCTCGCGCACCTCCAAGCAACACGTGCCTCCCATCCGGGGCCCACCGACAAAGAGCTCGCCCCACCTCACGAGCCGCGCCCATTCTCTCACCTTCCGAAATGCACTGCCCCATGCTTCGAAGCGGATGCATGCCCCGGAGGCACGATGCCTTCGCTCTCTTCGGTGGTCGACGGGATGGGCACACCACGGTGCTGGCAACACCGTAATCGGCGAGGCACGCCGTCTCACGCTCTCCGCCACAAAAGGAGCGCCGTGCCGCAAACGGGGCTGGGGGCCCTGGCGGGAAGGTGGGTAGCTTGGGTCGATGCGGAACGACGATCGGTCTCGTCCGCCTGTTCGTGTTCGCGCTGGTTTTCCCGGCCTGCAATAGGGTATGCTTCGCCTTTGTGTGCCTGGCGTGGGGGTAGAGCGTATGGGAGGACGGTTTGAGCGGTAGAGGAAGGCGTTTCAGGAGGCGCAACCATGCAAGGCGCATGGTCGCCATGATTTCCATGGCGGCGCTGCTTCTCGCGGCGCTGTTGTTTGTCTTCGTCGGGTGCGGCGGTTCCGGGCAGCAAGGCTCGCAGGAGGAGGGTGGCTCTCCCGAGCAAGGCGGTGCGGAAGAGTCGTCCAACGACGCCGGCGGCCAGGCCGGGGGCACGACGGGCGGTACGACGAACGGGATGGGCGGCGGGGCCACGAACGGCACGACCGCTCCGTCCGGCGCGACGACCGGCCCGGCTCCCAAGCAGCCGTTCACGGCGATCGCGCCACCGCCCGGCGCCGAGCCTCTGTCCGAGGCGCCGGGACCGCCCGAGCCCCAGGGTGCGCAGCCGGAGACCACCGCCGTGGATCAGTACGGCAACCCGCTCTCCCCGATAGCGACGCGGACCGTGCCGCTCGGGCAGACGATGGTGGCGGGGGCCGAGGACCCGTCCGACGGGCCCCTGAAGAACAACCGGATCGTGGCCTACTACGGAAACCCGCTCTCCGAGTACATGGGCGTGCTCGGGGAGACGGACCCCGAGACGATGATGGCGAACCTCAAGGAGCAGACCGCCGTCTACTCGAAGCTCGACCCCGAGCGCCCGGCGATACCCACGATCGAGCTTATAGCCTCGACGGCGTCGAGGGAGGCGGGGGCGAGTGGTCAGTACGTCAACCAGCTCCCAACGGACCTTATAGAGCAGTACGCCCAGCTCGCCGAGGAGAACGGGGCGCTACTGCTCCTCGACGTCCAGCTTGGGCTCGCCACGATCGAGGAGGAGATCGAGCTACTTCGTCCTTTCCTGGAGCGGCCCTACGTGCATCTCGCCATCGACACCGAGTACTCCGTCGAGCCGGGCCAGGTGCCCGGCGTGAACCTTGGCAACGTCGACGGCACCGAGATAGCCCCGGCGATCGAGACCCTGGATCAGATCGTCCGCGAGAACAACCTCCCCGATAAGATGCTTCTCGTCCACCAGTTCGAGACCGGCATCGTAACCAACAAGGAGCTTATCCAGCCGACCGAGAACGTCGAGGTGGTCCTCCACGCCGACGGCTTCGGCGGCCCGGAGGCCAAGCTCACCAAGTACGACATCCTGGTGCGCGACGAAGCGACCCAGTACGGCGGCTTCAAACTCTTCTACACGCAAGACGCTCCGCTTCTCTCGCCGCAGCAAGTCCTCCAACTCGACCCCGCCCCGGCGGTCGTCACCTACCAGTAGCAAGAGTTCGGGAGGGGCCGCGTCTTCGCCGCCCCTCCCACTTCTTCCATGAGGTTTTCGAGAGCCCCACTCACCGAGCAGCGAGGGTTCCCTAGGCCTCCGTTACCGTCTCCCCCTGACCCTCTGGTCGGGACGAGGCGGCAGCTTGTCCAGGTCCTGCTTGGGCCTCGCCGGAAGGAAAAAGGCGGCGACGGCTACGATCAGGGTCGCGGGCCACGACCAGTGCGAGAGAGGCCCGGCGTCTCCGAAGTTGACGGCGAGGTTGACGCCGACGATAGCGGCTGCCGCGGATATCGTTATGCCGACGATTATCACCGCCTGTTGCACAGGTGGCCCGTCGAACCTCAGGCTCGTCGCCATAGGCATCCTCATGCCGAAGTCCAGGCTAGAAAAAAGCATGGCAATCAGGGCAAATGCGTACATGAGGGGCGTAACGGGAAAGTCGAGCGACCAGTACCACAGGTGTCCCAGCAACATTAGGAACACCGCGTACCCGATTTGAGGGGTAACCAGGCCCAGCACCTTCCACTTGGGGACTTTCGCGGTCGAACGGGGGCCGCCAGATCTTCCGCGAAGGCGATGGGATCGGTACCGACCACCGCTTCGACGGGCTTGCCGTCGTGTATAGCCTCCTGGAGGTGCTCGTACAGCTCATCGCGCATCTCCTCGATCTTCTCCACGGGCACGTCGGTCGCTATCCAATGCATCTCGCAGAGATCGAGAGCTTCCTTCGCCTTCTCCCGTTGGTCCTTAACCCTCAACCCGGCTCCTCTCCTCCACGACTCGACGGACCGCCGACGAGAAGTCCTCCCACTCCTCGCGCCACACCTTCAGCTGCTCCTCACCCTTGGGAAGGGTCTTGTAGTACTTGCGCTTCGGCCCCTCTTTCGACGGGACCTTATAACTCTCGATGAGCCCGCCCTTCTGCAACCGGCTCAGAAGGGGATAGATGCTCCCCTCGCCGACGAGCTCCAGCCCCCGCTCCTCCATCTTCTGCACCATCTCGTAGCCGTAGCAGGGCTCCTCCGAGATCAGCGCCAACAGGCACGTGTCCAGCACCCCCCTCAAGAGCTGCGAACTTCGCTTTTCCACCCCTTCCCTCAACCGTTTCTCCCGTCCTGACGCAGAATCTTGCACTGCAAGGTACTGGGAGACTAGCAGGTAGAATCTTGTCACGCAAGGTAGCGAGGAAGAAATGGCGCGGATATCGGTTAAGATAGTTTTCGTATGGATCGAGTGACGCCGAGAAAGTTCGCTACCACGCCGGGGACGCGGGACGTTTTGCCGCCCGAGTCGACGCGGCTCGTGGACGTGCAGGCGAAGATCCGGGAGCGGTTCAGGCTCTTCGGGTTTGGGGAGGTTCTGACGCCGGCGCTCGAGTATTCGGAGGTGATCGAGGAGCCCAAGCTCCGGGACGTCTCGTTCAAGCTCTTCGACCCGGACAACCAGATGGTGATGTTGCGGCCGGAGATGACGACCCCCATAGCGCGCCTCGTCTCCCAGCGCCTCGCCGGAAGCCCGCCCCCGCACAAGCTCTCCTACGTTCTGCCGGTTTATCGCCGGGCGGATGTGGGGCGGGGCAGGAGCGCGGAGTTGTACCAGGCGGGGGTGGAAGTCGTCGGCTCCCCGAGCTCGCAGGAGGATGCCGCCGCGATCGCGCTTCTCGTGGACGTTCTGGGCTCGCTCGGGCTGAGGGCCCCGGGGCACTTTGCGGTCGTCCTCGGGCAGACGGCTTTCTACGAGGGGTACCTCAGGCACGTCGCGCCCCATGTGGCGCCCGAGATCCTGCGGGCGCTCGCCGCGAAGGACCTCGTCGCGGTCGACGCCCTGGCGGAGGGCTTGTCGAAGGAGGCGGCGCTCGGGGTGCGGGGGATACCGCGTCTCGTGGGGCCCGCCTCTGACGGGGCCGTTCTGGAGGAGGCGGTGAGGTTCGCGGAGCGCGGCGGAGCGAGCGAGGCCCTCGTGGCGCTCGAGGACCTGCGTGAGATCCTGCGCCACCTCGAGGCGCACGAGGCGCTCGAGGCTGTGATCCTCGACCTCGGCCTTATAGGGCGCCACAATTACTACACGGGGGCCGTCTACGAGGCGTACGCCGCGGGGATGGGGTTCACCATCGCCAATGGCGGACGCTACGACAACCTCCTCGAGCGCTTCGGCCAGGACCTGCCGGCGACCGGCTTCGCCATCTACCTCGAACGCCTCCTCTCGGTGCTGCCGGAGGAGGACTCCTCGGATCTTGTCGTCCTCATCGGCGGCGGCGTGGGGGGGACGGAGACCGCGGGCGTCCTGCGCGCCTCGGGCATCCCCGTGCTCCACCTCTCCGAAGAGCTACCCCTCCCGGAGGCCCTGTCTTACGCGCGCTCGGTCGAGGCTGGCTGGGTCCTCTACCCGGGAGAGGCCGGGGCCGCCGAGTTGGCCGCTGTTCGCAACGGCTCGGGCTCCGAGGTCCTCAAGGTCGAGGAGGTCGCCGGGAAGGTTTTGAGCGAGGCGCGGGGGGTGGCTCGTTGAGGCCGTCGGACGGCACTTTGAGGGTCGCGGTTCCGAAGGGCGCGATCTTCGAGGACGCGCTGAGGTCGCTCGCGGCGGCCGGGCTGCCGGTCGAGGTGCTGCGCGAGAACGACCGCAGGCTCCTGTACCGGGCCGAGGGCGTCGAATTTATCGTCGGCCGCCCGTCCGACGTGCCCGTGTACGTCGAGTACGGGGCGGCTGACATAGGGATCGTCGGGAAGGACGTCCTGGAGGAGCAGCAGCCCAACGTCGTCGAGCTTATGGACCTACGCACGGGGTGGTGCCAGATGATCCTGGCCGCTCCCTCCCAAATGGCCGAGGACGTCAGGGGGGCGATACGCCACGCCGAGGTGGTCCGGGTGGCGACGAAGTACCCGAGGATCGCGAGGGGCTACTTCGAGGGGAGGGGGCGTCAAGCCGAGATTATCGCGCTCCACGGCTCCATCGAGCTCGCCCCGCTCGTCGGCCTCGCCGATTGCATCGTGGACCTCACCGCCACCGGCACGACCCTGCGCGAGAACGACCTCGTGATCCTCGACGAGATCTCAACCTCCACCGCCCGCCTGATCGCCAACCGCGGCTCCTACCGCCTCCGCCACGCCGAAGTCGCGGCCCTCGCCGAGGGGATGCAGCGCGACGGGGCCCCCATTGGTTAAGGTCCTCGACGCCCGCGACGCCGACCCCAGAGGGTTCGTCTCCCGCCTCCGCAGGCCCGGCGGCTTCCTCTCGGAGCCCGTTCGCAAGATCGCCCGCGAGATCGTCTCCGACGTCCGGGAGGGCGGCGACGAGGCCCTGCTCTCCCACACCGAGCGCCTCGACGGCGTCAGGCCCGACCCCATCCGGGTCCCGAAGGAGCAGATAGAAGCCGCCAGAGCCTCGCTCCCCCCGGAGGTCGAGGAGAGCTTCCTCGTGGCGATAGAGAACGTCCGCTTCTTCCACAAGCGCGAGCTCGACCGCCCCTTCGAGACCTCCCGCGGGGGGGCGACGGTGGGGCAGAGGGTGCGGCCCATCGCGAGGGCGGGCATCTACGTCCCCGGCGGGCACGGGGCGTACCCGAGCACCGTCGTTATGGCCGCCGTCCCCGCTCAGGTCGCGGGGGTACCCGAGATCGCCGTCTGCGCCCCTCCGGGACGGGACGGCAACGTCAGCCGGCACGTCCTCGCCGTCGCGGGCCTGCTGGGGCTCGACGAGATCTACGGCGTCGGGGGCGCCCAGGCGGTGGGGGCGATGGCCTTCGGGACGGAGAGCATCCCGCCGGTCCTCAAGATCGTGGGTCCCGGCAACGACTACGTCACCGCCGCGAAGCTCGAGGTCTTCGGCCACGTCGGCGTGGACGCCCCGCTCGGTCCGAGCGAGGTCGTCGTGATCGCCGAGGCCGGCGCCTTCCCCGAGAGGGTGGCCTGCGACCTCATGGCCCAGGCCGAGCACCTCTCCGGTGCCTCGGCCATCCTCCTCACCCCGAGCGAGGAGCTCTTGGGGAGCGTCGAACCCCTGCTCACCGGCGAGCCCGCGGAGCTGATCACCCTGGTGCATGTGCGAGACATCCGCCAGGCCGTAGAGCTGACGAACCTCTACGCCCCCGAGCACGCGCACGTCATCTCGGAGGACCACGAGGCGATCCTGCAGGACCTCGACGCCGTCGGCATGGTCGCTATCGGAGACTTTACCCCCGTGGCTCTCGGCGACTACGGGGCCGGGCCCTCCCACTCCCTCCCCACGAACGGCGCGGCGTCCTGGGCCTCGGCTCTGGGCACCCACGACTTCGTCGCGAGGACGAACTACATCCACTACTCCCCGGAAGCCCTCGCGGACCTCGGTCCCCACGTCGAGCGCCTCGCGCGCCTCGAAGGCTTCACGAACCACGCCGAGAGCGTAGGGGCGCGGCTCCGAAAGAAGGGCTAGAGCCGGAGGCCGCGCCGCGCGGCCCCGCGTGGAGGAGCGGCGTCCGTCGGCTAGAATGCTCTGGTACTGGCGACGCGGAAGGAGCTCGATGGCGCGGATCGGCGAGGCGGAGAGAAAGACGGGCGAGACGTACGTGAAGGTGCGGATCTCGCTCGACGGCGAGGGACGGGCCGAGGTCGCGACCGGCGTCGGCTTCTTCGACCATATCCTGCACCTCCTCGCGCACCACTCCGGCATGGACCTCGACGTCGAGGCGAAGGGCGATACCTGGGTGGACGACCACCACACCGTCGAGGATGCCGGCCTCGTCCTCGGGCGCGCCTTCGACGAGGCTCTCGGCGACCGCGACGACCTCGTCCGCTTCGCCGACGCCTCGGCGCCATTGATCGAGGCGCTCTCCACCGCAGTCGTGGACCTCGGAGGCCGCAGCCACCTCACCATAAACCTCGGCCCGATGCCCGAGAAGATCGGCACCTTCGACGTCGAGCTTTTCCAGGAGTTTTTGCGCGCCTTCACCCAGTACGGCCGCTTCACCCTCCACCTCAACTGCCACTACGGCGAAAACGCCCACCACAAGGTCGAGTCGGGCGTAAAGGCCCTCGCGGTCGCCCTCCGCGCCGGCATAGCTCGCAGGTCCAGCGGTACCGCCTCCACAAAGGGTGTGGTGGATTAGCTTGGGCGGCAACATCGAGACGGTCGTGTTCGATCTGGGTGGCGTACTGATCGACTGGGATCCCAAGTACCTGTATCGCAAGATCTTTACGGACGAGACGGAGATGGAGAACTTTCTCGCCACGGTCACCACGAACGAGTGGCACATGGAGCAAGACCGGGGCCGTACGATGGAGGAGGCGACCGCGTCCTTGATCTCCCGCCACCCGGAGCACGCGCGGGAGATCGAGGCGTTCTACGCACGGTGGGACGAGATGTTCGGCGGCCCCATCGAGGGCAGCGTGGACGTCCTGCGGGAGCTGCGCGAACGAGCGTTCCCGCTGTACGCCCTGACGAACTTCTCGGCCGAGACCTTCCCGCGTGCCAGGGACTGGTACGGTTTTCTGGGTTGGTTCGACGAGGTCGTGGTCTCGGGGGAGGAAGGCTTGATCAAGCCGGACAAGGAGATTTACGGCGTGCTGATCGAGCGGACCGGCCTCGACCCCGCCGCTACCGTTTTTCTGGACGACTCGCCCCCGAACGTAACTGCTGCCAGGGAACTGGGCTTCACCGCCGTAAGGTTCCAGAGCCCCCCGCAGCTACGCGAGGAACTGGTCAACCTGGGTCTGCTCCCCAAAATCCCCGAAAGGGCGGCGTCCGATGCCTGAACCTCTCAACGTTGCCGTCGTGGACTACGATGCCGGAAACACCCTCTCGGTCACGCGCGCCCTGGACAAGGCGGGCGCCTCGGTCGAGCTGACCGCCGACCCCGAGAAGGTCCTGCGGACCGACGCGGTCGTCCTGCCAGGGGTGGGGGCTTTCGGGGATTGCATGAAGAAGCTCAGGGACAGGGGGATGGACGCCGCTTGCAGGGAGGTCTACCGCTCGGGCAAGCCGTTTCTCGGGGTGTGCGTCGCGCTCCAGGTGTTCTTCGAGTCCTCGGAGGAGTCGCCAGGGATAGAGGGGCTCGGCCTCCTTCCCGGCGGCGTGACGCGCTTCAAAGCGGCGGAGGGCTTGAAGGTGCCGCACATGGGCTGGAACGAGCTCTCCGTCGCGCGCCCGCATCCCGTGCTGGACGGCCTCGACGGCGAGGATTTCTACTTCGTCCACTCCTACTACCCGGTCCCGGAGGAGCCCTCCGACGTACTCGGGACCTCCGAGTACGGGACGGTGTTCTGCGCGGCGGCGGGGAGAGAGAACATGGCGGCGGTCCAGTTTCACCCCGAGAAGAGCAGCCGGGCCGGGCTGAAGCTCTACCAGAACTTCCTCGCTTGGGCGCGCGAGCTGTGATCCCGGCCGATTTCACCGTCTTCCCGGCGATAGACCTGCGCGGAGGCAAGTGCGTCCGGCTGAAGCAGGGCGACTTCGAGCGCCAGAAGGAGTACGACGCCGACCCCGTCGAGCGCGCGCGAGAGTGGGAGCGGCGCGGGGCCGCCGCGATACACGTCGTCGACCTCGACGGCGCGAAGGAGGGGCGCCCGGTGCAGTTGGAGCTTATCGGCCGCATGGCGTCGGCCGTCGGCGTCCCCCTTCAGGTGGGAGGCGGCATCCGCACCCTGGAGGACCTCAAGGCCGTTACCCGGGCCGGAGCGTCGCGTGTCGTGATGGGCACCGCCGCCGTCCTCGACCGCGAGCTCCGCCTCCGGGCGGTGGACGAGCTCGGGCCCGCCCTCGTCGTCGCCGTCGACGCCCGAGGCGGCGTGGTGGCGACCCACGGCTGGGAGCACACCAGCGGGGTGGACGTCCTGGATCTCGCCGAGGAACTCTCCGGAGACGGCGTCGCATCCGTCCTCCACACCGACGTCGCCCGCGACGGGATGGACGGCGGCCCCGCACTCGAAGCGACGGCGGCAGTCGCGGCGATCATCCCCGCCATCGCCAGCGGCGGCGTTCGTGGGATGCGCGACGTCGCCGCGCTCGCCAACGTCCCCGGCGTCACCGGTGCCATCGTCGGTACCGCCCTCTACGAGGGACAGGTCACGCTCGAGGAACTACTCGACGCTGCCGGTTCTCGGTAAACGACGCCCCGTACCCCAGATTACGTAGGCGAAGATCGCCTTTTCTGAGGATGCTATGAAAATAACAATGGACCATGCTGTTAACGAGAGGAGCTTCCGGGGTCAAGTTGCCCCACATGGGCCGGGTGAGGCTCCGGGGGCCGAGAACCGGGGCAGTATCCGTATAAGACGGCCCTTGTGTCGGGAGCACGA
>JADDPR010000372.1 GCA_016781775.1 Rubrobacter sp.
TTAAATAAAACAGGTCAAAACCCGATTTCTTTTGCTCGTCCACTTCTGTACAATCCGCATCATTCACTTGATGCGGTGCGTCTGCGTGGAGCCACACCGACGCCACACCCAAGCTATAACGCACCGGGGCTTGCGGCAAGATCCGGATAGTGTCGTAGAGTCGCGGGCCGAAGCCACAACTTTTTTCAAAGGGGAGGCACGACAGGCGTGTGTTGTTGTCGACGTATGGGTCGCACGGGGCCGTCGAACCGATGGCGGGACTGGCGGTGCAGTTGCGGGCACTCGGCCTGCAGGTGCGGATGTGCGCGACGCCAGAGTGCGCGGCGGCCGAGGGATGTGGTGCGCCGGTCCCGACCGGCGTGATGCAGAAGGGAGTGTGGCGATGAACGGGCATGCGGTGGTGATCGTCGGCGGGGGTCCGACGGGGCTGATGCTGGCGGGCGAGTTGGCGTTGGCGGGCGTCGATGTTGCCATTGTCGAGCGGCGTGCCAGCCAGGACCTCACCGGCTCGCGTGCAGGCGGATTGCACTCACGCACGATTGAGATCCTCGATCAGCGCGGAATCGCTGATCGGTTCCTCTCGCAGGGAAAGGTGGCCCAGATCGCGGGTTTCGCCTGGATCCCTCTGGACATCAGCGACTTTCCCACGCGGCACAACTACGGCTCGCGCTGTGGCAGAACCACATCGAGCGCATCCTGGCCGAGTGGGTCGACGAGCTGGCGGTGCCGATCTATCGGGGACGTGAGGTGACGGGTTTCGCGCAGGATGACACCGGCGTTGACGTGGAGCTGTCCGACGGCCCGTCGCTGCGGGCGGAGTATCTCGTCGGGTGCGATGGCGGACGCAGTCTGATCCGGAAAGCCGCCGATATCGCGTTCCCCGGGTGGGATCCGACAACCAGCCACCTGATCGCCGAGGTCGAGATGGCCGAGGAACCAGAATGGGGCTTACGCCGCCACGCCCTCGGTATCCATTCCTTGAGCAGGTTGGAGGATGGACCGGTGCGGGTCATGGTGACCGAACAGCGCCTCGGCCGGACCGGCGAACCCACCCTGCGCGATCTCAGCGAGGCGCTCGTCGCCGCCTACGGGACCGATTTCGGGATCCACAGTCCCACTTGGATTTCGAGATTCCCGATATGGCTCGGCAGGCAGCTTCCTACCGCAAAGGACGGGTGCTGCTGGCGGGCGACGCCGCACACGTGCATTACCCGGCGGGCGGACAGGGCCTCAACATCGGTGTGCAGGATGCGGTGAACCTGGGATGGAAGCTGACCCAGGTCGTCAATCAGACATCGCCGGAAAGCCTCCTCGATACGTACCATGCTGAGCGGCACCCGGTCGCTGCCATCGTGTTGCGCAACACAATGGCGCAAGTCGCGCTGCTCCGCACAGATGACCGCACCAACGCCTTGCGCGACACCGTTTCCGAGCTCCTCAGCATGGACGAGCCTCGCAGACGACTCGCCGCGGAGATGTCCGGTCTGGGCATTCATTACGACCTCGGCGAGGGGCACCCGCTGCTCGGACGCCGCATGCCCGATCTCGATCTGGTCACCGCCAACGGCCCGCTGCGGGCCTTCACCCTGCTGCACGATGCCCGGCCGGTGCTCCTCAACCTCGGTGAGCCCGGCGGCTTCGACATTACTCCATGGGCAGATCGCGTTCAGTTGATCGACGCCAAGTTTGCCGGTACGTGGGAGCTTCCGGTCCTGAGCCAAGTCGCAGCCCCCGCTGCCGTGCTGATCAGACCCGATGGATATGTCGCCTGGGTGGGCGACCGAACCCAGGTGGGGCTCGCCGACGCGCTCGCCACCTGGTTCGGACCGCCTACCGGGGCGTAGCGCGCCGGCGACCTACCGATCCGCGGCGTAACGCAGGCGGGCAGGGATCGTGCACGCAGCGGCACTTCCGCAATCAGCACGCACGCCCGGTTCCGGTCGCCCCGCACCATCCCAGTTCCCGTCCACGCGTCCCAGCGCTGTCCGGCTACGGCCGAACAACTCATTGGAGCGGACGCGGGGGAACGTGGCGAAAATGGGTACTTCTGTCGCTGTTCGTGCATCGCACCAAGCTTGTGCTGTCCGCATGGCGCGCCGCTCAATTGGGGCGTTCGGTGGTTGATGCTGAACCACTACCTTTTCTTGAAAAATATATTATGCACAGCAGCTATTGACAGCTTAACGTTGAGATCATTAGCAAGCTCCCCG
>JADDPR010000304.1 GCA_016781775.1 Rubrobacter sp.
GTCGACGCACCCTACACCAGTACAGGGCCCGACGAGGTCGAGGCCTACGTCGTTCACCTCAAGGAGGTGCGCGGGATGGCCGACTCGTCCAGGAAGAATCACCTCGCGGTCCTGCGCAGCTTCTTCCAGACGGTCTCCCGCAGGCTCGAACTCCCCGACCCCACGCGTTCCCTCGACGAGGTGCGCTTCCACCAGAAGGCCCCCAAGCGCAGCTACCTCACCAAACGCGAGGCCGAGGTCCTGCTCGCGACGATCGAGAAGGAAGCAACGAAATCTACGAGCGACGCGGAGGATGCCGGCTCCGCGCGCGAGGCGCGCCTCGGGGCGGCGAAGGCGGCCCTGGCCGCCCGGGACCACGCGGCGTTCTCGGCGATGGTCTACGCGGGTTTAAGGATCGAGGAGACTACGGCGCTTACGGTCGGCGACGTCTCCTTCGCCCGCGGCGAGGAGGAGGTCAGGGTCGCACGGGGCAAGGGCAACAAGGAGCGGGTCGTGCCGATGAGCCCGAAGCTAAAGAAGAGCCTGAGGCGCTACCTCAAGGTCCGGGAGGATCTGGCTTCGGCCGGAGACTCCGGGGAGGCCCCTCCCCCCCACCTCTTCCTCAACGAGAAGGGCTCGCGCGTCACGGAGAACACCCTGAGGCGTAGGCTCTACGGTTGGATCCGTAAGAGCGGGCTGAAGAAGGCCGATCTGAAGCCCCACGACCTGAGGCGCACGTTCGGCACGTGGTTTTTGCAGGCCAACCCGGGGCACGTCAGGGAGCTGGCCGAGCTCATGGGCCACTCGGATCTCTCCCAGGTGATGAAGTACGCCCTCTCCGACGAGAAGCGCGCCCGCGCCGGGGTGAACAACCTCTAGGAGCCGTACCCGCGGCAGAACGGACGGTCAGTGGCCCGATCCGGCCTGGGGCCTCTCCCCCGGCGCGCGCGACGGTCCCTCCGACAGGGCCGCGCGTACCCATTCCACCGCGTACTCGGCCAGCCCTACTGCCTCTTCGTACTCGTCGGGCTCGACCGGTTCGTCGACGCCCGGGTAACGGGCCGCCACCGCGTACTGGTTCAACCGGACCACCTCCCGCATCCGCCAGGGCAGGTCCTCCCCCTCGGCTTCGAGGCGGTCGAGGAGCGCCCTGAGATCGTGCACGTACGGGAACGAACCCTGGCGGCGCAAAAGAAGGGCCTTGAAGGCCTTCTCCGTCGCCTGCTGGGCCTGGAAGCACAGGTCCTCGAGGTAGACCTCCGGCTGGCGGGCGCGGGCCTGGGCGAGGTTGCTCCGGGCGCGGCTGAGCCACTCCTCGGGGTCGTCCGGGGCACGGCGATCAGGCGGCATAGACGACTCGGCCCTCGCGCAGGGCGGGCTCTATGACGAGCGCCGGGCTCTCGCCGTAGCGCCTTACGTCCTCGGGCGTGACGACGACGACGTCCACCGGCACCCCCACCCCGGCGAGGCTCGCGTGGATCTCGGAGGCGAGCCTGCGACGGTGCGCCCCCTCCTTGACCACCAGGAGGTCCAGGTCGGTCTCCGGCGTGGCCCGGGCTCGCCGCGCGGAGGAGCCGAAAAGCACTATCCTCTCCGGGGATGCGACCTCCACGATGCGCCGGACGACCTCCGCGAGTACGGCGTCCTCGCGCCGCTCCGCGCCGTTCGCCGCCCCCGTCATGCCCAAGCCGCCGTCCATCCTCGGGGCCTCCTTGTCCTCACCGCCGTCCCGGAAGCGGTCGGGCTCGACGTTGCCCCGACCGAGGCCCCGGCGCCCGACGCGATCCGCGTCCCGGCCCGATTATACCGGCGCAGGATCGGCGGCATGGGTAGATTGCGGGTCACGAACCGATTCGGAGGAGGCTCCTCCTTCGAGCCAGCCCGGAGGATGCGGGGTCTTCTCGCATCCTCGTTCTTCGTCGAGGCCACGGCGAGTACCGCTCCTCCGGATGCTTCCCGTGTGCGGGGGCCTGGTGCCTGTTCCCCGGGAACATCGCAGAACGTTCCTTCCTCGACATCCTCGCGTATCCAAGCCTCACGTTTTTCTTGTCCCGGAAACGTCCGACGTACGAGGTAGCGGGATATTCCTACCGGGACCGGGTTTCGGGACTCACCGGGAAGTTTCGGTACACCTTTGCGGGACGAAGCCGCTCCGTCCCGTATTCGGGCGTTATCGGTACAACGGGTACGGTGGTGGCTGGGGGACTCGAA
>JADDPR010000557.1 GCA_016781775.1 Rubrobacter sp.
TGATGAAACCAGGCTCGCCACCCATGGAGTGTCGCCTCCGGTAAACGGCGCTCAGACCGCAGCCAGCAGCCGCTGCTTTGGTGCTCGTTCCTCAAAGACGGCATACATAAACGCGTGACCGCACCGTCGAGCGAGGAAGGAGAAGACCGTGCCCGAGCTTCTCAGCGCCCGAGCGCCCGAAAATGATGAAGAGGAGCGCAAGATCCGTAAACTCGCCGGAAATCGTCACGCTCTGGAGACTGATCTTGCGCGCCCGCATCGTCTCCCTCAGTCTGCAAGGTCTACCCACGAGCCGTATGAGCCTCAAGCGCGCCGAAAGCGTCGCCGAGGCGCTGGAGATGGCGCAGGGCACCGTCGGTCCGGGCCCGAGCGCGACCTGCATGCACATCCCGCCGCTGTTTATGTGCAAGGTAGGTTAGCCGCCGGAAGTTTACGCGGTTTTGAGGTTCTGATACCTTTTGTATCTGGCAAAACAAAAAGAATGAGAAACATGTCGGGTCAAGCCGAGCAGCGGGCCGCGTCCGGACAGTAACAGCGCACGCCTGTAGGAGGAGAGCGAGCGGGACCGGACGAAGAGAAAGGGCTGCTGAGACAGGCCGCCGAGACCGTGGGCCTGATGGACAGCGAAGACGATGAAGATGGCAGCGAAAGACGGAAAAGGAGCGACACATCTATGATTACGTTGGAAGAAGCACGAAGCATTATCTCCGCCGCCGAAGAGAAGGCTAAAGAGATCGGTCAGCCGATGAACGTGGCGGTGGTGGATGCCGGCACGAACCTCAAGGCTTTTCACCGGATGGAGGACGCCTGGCTGGGCAGCATAGACATCGCCATAAACAAGGCTTTCACCGCCGCCTCCTTCAAGCTCTCCACGCAGGAGCTCGCGGAGATGGCTCAGCCCGGACAGCCTTTGTTCGGCATCCACACCACAAACGCTGGGCGGGTGGTCGTCTTCGCGGGTGGCATCCCGCTGGAGCGCGATGGCGAAGTGGTCGGTGCCGTGGGCGTTAGCGGCGGCACCGTCAACCAGGACCAGCAGGTCGCAGAGGCGAGCGCCGCTGCCTTCTAGATTTTCCCCAAGGCGGAGGGGGTCGGGGATTAACAAATTTTGCTGATACGCTTCGGGCGCGGCGAGACCGGGACAGATAAGGCGAAGCAGCTTCTGGCGGAGGGGCTCTAAACGGAGACTTTAGGCCCACTCCGAACAGCCGGTTCTCCGTACACCATCGCCGTGCTTCTCGAGAAGATTTTCAGCAGTCTTTGGCAAGGTCCTGCGTTGGGTTCTGAAAGGCTCTCTAAAGATGCCACAGCTCCCCCTCGTCCTCCCTACCTCGCACTCGGCCAGGAGTTGGCCCCAGCACGAGCTCCCTCTTTTCCTCGTCGGTGAAGCCGGGTTCCCGCCAAGACCGCCCTATCTGCTCCGCCGTGACCCGTCGGGGTGGGCCTACCTATCGGCCTCCTCCTTGCGCATCCGTTCCAAACATCCCTCCACGAACCCTTCCACGTAGTCGGGGTCGTCCCCGTAGTGTGAGATAGATACGAGAAGGTCGTGGCCCCCGTCGTAACCCATGGCTCGCAGCTTGTCGCGGCGCTCCTCGGGGCTGTTGTCGGCCGCCCTCTCGAGCAACCTCCAGAGGCGCATCTCGAGCTCGTGGCGGTCACCGTGGGCGCCGGCGATCCCTTCCTCCCCGAACGCCGCCCTGACCCCCTCTGGCACGTCGTAGAGGCGGGCCTTCCTGGAGTAACCCGGGACCCGGTCGAGGGCGCCGGCCGTGAGGAACCCGTAGTGCATCAGGCGAGGCAGCAGAACACGAGGAGCCGGGCGGATGGCAGCTCCGCCCAGGGCACCGGTGGTTCGTCGGGCCTCACGGCGTCCCTCTCCCCGAGGCCGCACCCCCGCAGCAGAGCAAGCAACTCCTCGGTCTTGATCCGCCGTTGCGTCTGCTGGTAGACCGCCTCCCCGGACGGCGGGTCGTGGGGCATGTAGCGCCACGCGGAACCGGTACGCACCATCCACCTCAAGGCGTTGAACACCTCGCGCAGGTCGTGCTCGCGCTGGGGAGCGTCTTCGCGGACCAGGGCCAGTTAGGGGGCGGCAGAGGCCCATTCTTCGTTCGAAACGTCGCTGAGATAAGGCTTCCTGTTCGGCATGCCCCAATGCTAACGCCTCCGGCTCG
>JADDPR010000578.1 GCA_016781775.1 Rubrobacter sp.
AGTTCTCCCGGCGCTTGCTTTAGGGCTGAAGTCGGACGACCTCCCACCCACCGGGCGCGGAGCGGTACACCAGCCGGTCGTGCAGCCGGTTCTCCCGGCCCTGCCAGAACTCGACGACCTCGGGCTCGACCCGGTATCCGCCCCAGAACGGCGGACGAGGCACCTCGCGGTCCTCGTGCTCCCTCTTTAGGCTCCCCAGCCTCTCCTCCAGCGCCTCCCTGCTCTCGATCTCGCGGCTCTGGGCGCTCGCCCACGCCCCGAGCCGGCTTCCCCGCGGACGACTCCCGTAGTAGGCGTCGGACTCCTCGCCAGGGACCCGGCTCGCCCGGCCTTCTATGCGCACCTGGCGCTCCAGCTCGCCCCAGTAGAAGACAAGGGCGCAGTGGGGGTTCTCCGCGAGCTCACGGCCCTTGCGGCCCTCGTAGTTTGTGTAGAAGACGAAGCCGCGCTCGTCGAAGCCCTTGAGGAGGACGACGCGCGCCGAGGGCCTGCCGTCCGGGCTCGCGGTGGCGACGGTCATGGCGTTGGGCTCGTGGAGGCCCGCCCCTAGCGCCTCGTCGAACCAGCGGCGGAACTGCTCCGCCGGTTCGGCGGCCAGGTCCGCTTCTCGAAGGCCGGCTCTCGTGTACTCCTTGCGCAGGCTCTGGAGGTCGGGCAAGCCCTTACCAGCCCCAGGTACCCGGGGCGCCCTTGAAGGGGCCGACGATCTCCGGGGTGATCCAACCGCCGTAGAAGTCCCCCTCCTGCGCCTCGACCTTCTGCCCGCCGACCCAGCAAGCGTCCATCCTCGACGGGTAGAACGCGACGTAGCCCTTAAGGCTGCGGTACGCTGGGACCGGATCCGGATAGAACCACGCGGCTCGCTCCTCCATCCTCCCCTCGACCGAGACGTCGTAGTAGCGCGCCGCCCCCTTCCACTCGCAGAAGGACGTCCCGTCCGCGAGCGTAAGGTGCTCCATGCGGATGTCCTCCGGCGGGATGTAGTAGACGGGCGGATGGCTCGTCTCCAGCACCCGCTTCGCCCCAGTCGTGTAAGCGAGCGTCACCTCGTTGAACACGACCTTGACCTTCTTCTCTACGTCCTCCAGCCTCGGCGGGCGCGGGTAGTCCCAGACGGACTCCTGCCCCGGGCCGGGCTCCACGCGCTGTCGAGCCATGCTGCGACCTCCTCAAAAATGGCTAGATCCAGTACGATTATATGGAGGCGACGGGGGCGCGTTCGTCCGGGCTTTCACGCATCGACGACTGCCTGGGGAGCACTGACCACCAAGCAGGTACGGGCGATCTGCAGGCCGTTTTGTGGAGCGGATTCCAAAGCATCCACCATCGCGACCTTGCCCAACGCTAATACCCCGCCGCCGCCCCGTTGCGCCCGTTCTCGGCGACGAAGGCGTCAATCATGGCGCGGGCGATGCTGACCCTCGGCGGGAGGTCCGGGAAAGCGTCGACGCGGTACCAGCCGGCGTCTTCTATCTCTCCGGCCTGCAGTTTGATCTCCCCTCCCGCGTAATCCGCGGTGAAGCCGATCATCAGCGAGTGCGGGAAGGGCCACGGCTGGCTCCCGAAGTACCGGACGTTTCGGACCTCGACCCCGACCTCTTCCAGGACCTCGCGGCTTATGGTCTCTTCTATGGACTCCCCGGGCTCGACGAAGCCCGCGAGCACGCTGTACATCCCCTTCGGGAAACCGGGCGAGCGGGCGAGCAGGAGCTCGTCATCCCCGCGCCTGACGAGCACGATCGCTGCCGGGCTCAAGCGCGGGTGGTAGACCGTCCCGCACCGCGTGCACCTCCTCGAGAGCTCGTCCGGCCCCTGTGCCGTCCTGCCCGCGCACCGGCCGCAGAACTGGTGTGTCCGGTCGAACTCCAGAATCTGTACGGCCCGTCCGGCCATCCTGAACAAACCCTCGTCGATGGTGGCGAACAGCCCGCGAAGGTCCCGAAAGACCATCCCCTCGGGCGGCTCGGCATCCGAGTCCAGGTCCACGACGTAACACTGCCGCCCGCCCAGAGAGCCCACCGGCTTGTAGGGGTAGACGTCGAGGTCCAACGCTTCGAGGGAGCTCGCCTCCGGGACGCGGACCGGCCCCTCCTCGTGGACCAGCAGCGCGTTCCCGCGGAAGGCGAACCAGTACGCCGCCCCGGACTCCTCTGCGGGCATACTTAGCCCCGTCCGTTGTGCTGCAGGCAGTTTGCGAGGTACTCGGCCGGGTGGATGGCGTGTCCGCCGGTGCCGCCCAGGATCTGCTCGCGGCACGACGTCCCCGGGGCGACGAGCACCTGGCCTTTAGCCTCCCGGACCGCCGGGAAGAGCCGCCTCTCCCCCATCTTCATCGAGACCTCGTAGTGATCCTTCTCGTAGCCGAAGAGCCCGGCCATCCCGCAGCAGCCCGAGTCCACGACCTTTACCTCGGTACCGGGGGCGAGCTTGAGGGCGTCCTCCGTCGGCTTCGTCCCCACGAGCGCCTTCTGGTGGCAGTGGCCGTGCAGCAGGACGGGGTTGCCGCCCTCAAGGGGAAGCTCTGAGTCGAGCTCGAGAATCGCCTCCTCGAAGAGGCGCGTCGCCTCCGCGAGACGTTCCACCCTCTCGTCGCCGGGGAGGAGCTTTCTGTAGTCGTCGCGCATCGTGAGGATGCAGCTCGGCTCCAGGCCGACGAGCGGTATGCCGCGCTCTATAAGGGACGTGAGGATGTCGAGGTTCTTCTTCGCGTTCTCGCGGGCCTCGTCGACGAGCCCCTCGGAGAGCATCGGCCTGCCGCAACACACGACCTCGGGGAGATGTACCTTCGCGCCCGCGGCGGCGAAGACGCGGACCATCCCTTCCCCGATCTGGGGCCGCTGGTACTCGTTCCAGGTGTCGTTGAAGAGCGCGACCTCGACCGGCCCGTCCCCCTGCGGCAGGTGGGGGAACCGCTCGGAGAAGGTCCAGGTCGTCACCTTCGGCAGCGAGCGGCGCGGGTCGATGCCAGCCAGCGAGGCTGCGTGGCGGGCGAGGCCGGTCCCGGCGACGGCGTTGTACAGGCGGGGCACCCGGGCGGCGATGGCGAGCTGGCTTCGGATGTGGCCGGCGGCCTTCTGGCGGAGGCTGAAGCCGTGCTTCTGGCCCATCTGGTTGAGGACTTCGGTCTTCATGCTCGCGACGTCGACCTGCGAGGGGCACTCGCTCTTGCACGCCTTGCACGCGACGCACAGGTCGTAGACGGACTTCATCCCCTCGCTCGTCAGCTCCTCGGGCGGGAGCGTCCCGTCTAGGACGGAGCGCAGGGCGTTGGCCCTTGCCCTCGTGGTGTCCTTCTCGTCCATGGTGACCATGTACGACGGGCACATCGTCCCGGAGTTCTTCTTGCGGCACAGGCCCGAACCGTTGCAGAGCTCGACCGCCGGGGCGAAGCCGCCCTGGTCCGAGAAGTCGAAGTTCGTCGCGAGCGGGAGGCGCTTGCGGCCTGGGGCGATGCGGAGCTGCTCGTCCATCCTCGGCGGGTCCACTATCACGCCAGGGTTGAGCATCCCCTTCGAGTCCCACGCCCTCTTGACCTCGCCGAACGCCCGCACGAGCTCGGGCCCGTACATCTTCGTGAGGAATTCCGAGCGGCTGAGGCCGTCGCCGTGCTCGCCCGAGACCGAGCCGCCGCACTCCGCCACGAGGTCCGCGACCTCCTCGGCGATGCGCCGCATGCGGGCGACACCTTCGGGGTCGCCCGTGTCGAGGGCGGGGCGGACGTGGAGGGTGCCGACGGACGCGTGGCCGTAGAAGCACGCCCACGTCCCGTTCTTCTCCACGATCTCCTCGAACCGGACGACGAACTCCTCCAGGCGATCCGGAGGCACCGTCGCGTCCTCGACGAACGCGACCGGCTTCTCCTTCTCGGCGGTCCCGAGGAGGAGCGGGAGCGTGGACTTCCTCAGCTTGACCGTCTGGGCCTGGGCCTCCTTGGAGCGGAGAGGCACGGCGCCCGTCGCGCCAACCCCGCGGGCGATCTCGTCGAGGTTCGCGAAGCGCTCGTCTATCTCCTCCTGCGTCCCGCTCCACTCCACGAGCAGGATGCCCTTCGGGTCGCCGTCGACGAACCTCGTCGAGCCCATGTAGGCGTTCGAGGCGCGGGCGCGCCCGATCGCAACGTCGTCCAGAAGCTCCACGGCCGACGGGTCCATCTTCAGAAACTCGACCGTCGCCCGGGCGGAGGCCGCAAGGGAGTCGAACTGGAAGGAGGCGAGGGCGCGTGCCGGCGGGAGCCCTTGCAGCCTGAAATCCGCCCGGGTCATGACGGCGAGCGTGCCCTCAGAGCCGCAGACCAGGCGGGTGAGGTCGACGGTGTCGGGGTCGAGGAGGGAGTCGAGGCCGTAGCCGGAGACTCGCCGGATCAGCTTCGGGTAGCGTCGCCTTATCTCCTCGCGGTACTTCTCCCCGACCTCGAGCGCGTTCCGGAGGAGGCGCGCCATGGCGTCCCCGCCACGGGCGCGCCTCTCGGCCTCTGCCCTCGGCATGGGCCGGAGGTCCACGATCTCGCCGCTCGCGAGGACGCAGCGCAGGGAGAGGATCTGGTCGGCCGTCGTGCCGAAGACGAGGGAGCGCATCCCGGCCGAGTTGTTCCCGACCATACCGCCCAAGGTGGCGACGTCGGAGGTCGACGTGTCGGCCCCGAAGACGAGCCCGTGCGGCTCGACGCGGGCGTTGAGCTCGCCCTGGATCACGCCGGGCTCCACCGAGCACCAGCGCCCGTCGAGGTCGATCTCCAGGATGTCCTGCATCTCGGAGGTGTCCAGCATGAGCCCGGGCGCCGTCGCCTGACCGGCGAGGCTCGTCCCCGTCCCGCGCGGCGTAAGGGAGAGGCCTACCTCGCGCGCCGCATCGACGATGGCCTTTACGTCACCCTCGGACCTCGCGACGGCGACCGCGACGGGCTCCCTCTTGTAGATGGAGGCATCCGTGGACCACAGGGCCCGGGAGACCGGGTCCGCCCTCAGAAAACCGTCCAGCTTGCCATCGAGCATCCTGCGCAGCCCGTCGACGCGGGCGTCCCCGGTGTCCCTGATCTCTCTCTTTAGCATCCCACGAGTATATTACCGACGTAGCTCCGCCGGAGTGTAAGAGAACGGTAAGAGAACGCCATCTGAGAACTCCCGAAACCCCTGTTCCAGAATAGCCCGTGGCCGGTTGGACTCGGGCGATACGAGTGGCTCTACTTGCCGGGCGTCTTTTCCTTGAGCCTCCGGTACAGGGAGTAGTCCGCAGTAACGACGGCGGTCATGAGACCGAGCATGCCGACCGCGCGGCGGCCACGCTTGGTCGAACAGAATCCGGATGTAGATGGAGGGGATCGCGGCGCTGAGAAGCGGCCGTCGGGATGAGGATTCGGCGGCCAGGGGGAACCCAGGCTACCGTCCCGGCGTTCGATTGACGCGCCCGCCCCCGGCGTCGAAGATGGTCCGGCAATCTCCGGAGGCGAGATAAGGACGGTATCCGATGTGCGGCATCGTGGCGCAGCACGGCAAGGTCGACCCCGAGGAGGCGGAGCGCATGCTCTCCCGGCTGGCCCACAGGGGCCCGGACGATCGGGGGACGGCCCGCGTAGGCGACGCCTGGCTCGGACACCGGCGCCTCTCCATCGTCGACGTTAGGGGCGGCAAGCAGCCCCTGAGGACCGCCCGGGGCGAGCTCTCCCTCATCGGCAACGGCGAGGTCTACAACCACGAGGAGCTCCGGGCGGGGCTCCCGGACGACGTTTTCTCCACGGGCTCGGACAACGAAGTGGCCCTGCACCTCGTTGCCGAACACGGGCCCGACTCTCTGAAGGACCTTCTCGGCATGTACGCATTCGTCCTGGCCGGGCGGGGCGGCTCGTTCGTCGCGGCCCGGGACCCGGTGGGCATCAAGCCGCTCTACTGGGCGCACCGGTACGGCCGGACCGTCTTCGCCTCGGAGCTCGGAGCCTACGACGAGGACTGGCTGGCGGACGTCGAGGCCTTCCCCCCCGGCCACTACTGGACGCCGCAGGGGGGGCTCGAACGCTTCCGCGCCGCCGTCCCGGAGAAGGACGAGGCGCTGGACCGCTTCGACGGCCCCTCCGAGCCCGGAGCCTTCATACCGGACGGCATGCTGGCGCTCGTGCGCGAGCGCCTGATCCAGACCGTCGAGCGCCAAATGATGGGGGACGTGCCGGTCGGCGTCTTCCTCTCCGGCGGCCTCGACTCCAGCCTCGTCGCCGCCATCGCCGCCCGGTGGTACGCGGAGCGCGGGGAGAAGCTCCAGACTTTCGCCGTCGGCCTGCAGGGCTCGTCGGACCTGCTGGCGGCCCGCGCCGTCGCCGGGCACCTGGGCACGAACCACCACGAGAAGATCTACACGGCGGAGGAGGCGCTGGGGCTCGTCCCCGAGGTCGTCCGGTGCATCGAGTCCTTCGACCCCTCCCTCGTCAGGAGCGCGGTCCCGAATTATCTACTCGCCCGGTTCGCCGCCGAACACGTCAAGGTGGTCCTGACCGGCGAGGGGGCCGACGAGATCTTCGCGGGCTACGAGTACCTGACGGGCTTCGCGACCGAGGGCGACCTGCACGACGAGCTCGTCCGAACCGTGGAGGGCCTCCACAACCTGAACCTCCAGCGCTGCGACCGCGTCACGATGGCCCACGGCCTCGAGGCCCGGGTGCCGTTTCTGGAGCTCGACATGATCGAGCTGGGGCTCTCGCTCCCCGCCGGCTGGAAGCTCTCGGGCCCCGGCCAGCCCGAGAAACGCCTCCTCCGCCAGGCCTTCGACGGCTGGCTGCCCGACGACCTCCTTTGGCGCAAGAAGGAGCAGTTCGGCGACGGCTCCGGCGCCTCCTCGGTCCTGCGGGAGAAGATGGCGCAGACCGTCTCCCAGGCGGAGTTCGAAGACGAGCACGAACGGGTCGAACCGCCCTTGCGCACCCGCGAAGAGGCCGCCTACTATCGTATCTTCCGCGAGCACCTCGGACCCGTCCGCCCAGGGCGGGTGATAGGCCGCTTCGCGACGGCGTAGAGATTCGTCGCTCGCCCCTACAGAACCGGGGCCAGAAGCTCCTCGACGGGCTCTCCGGCCTCCCCGGTAGGACGGGAGAGGTAGAAGTCGGTGTGGTGCCAGCCCCCGTCCTCCTTGCCGGTGGGATCTACGCCCATGGAGGCGAGCTTGCCAAGAACGTAATCTCGCTCCTCGTCGTCGGTGGAACGCCGCTGGGTGAAAGTGTGGCCGCTCAGCTTCTCGGTGACGAGGCCGTACCCCGAGAGTACGTCGGAGATCTCCTCGTAGTAGACCCAGCGCAGCGCGAACGCGGCGACCCAGGGCACGCGTCCCTCCGATCCAACCGTCGCGCGGTCGAGCAGCTTCCCGAAGGTGCGCTCGGAGACGTACCCCACGCCGCCCGTCACGGTCAACATGTCCGCGCCCGCGACGGCCCGGCCGAGCGCATCGGTCGGCTCGTCCTCCAAATTTCCGGCGAAACCACCGTCGAGGAGCCCGGCGCGCACGCCGTAAGAGACCGCGTTCGGGGCGACGTCCAGCCCGACGACCTCGGGCGACGTCCCCGTCTGGCGCTCACCGTAAAACGCGGCGTCGGCTTTGATCAGCTCCTCGCTGGAGAGGGCGGCGACCTCCGCGGAGCCGTACCGTGCGTAAAGTTCGTCGAGAGTCGTCTCGTTCTTGAGAAGGGCGGCGTTGATGCCGTAAGAGCAGCACAGGTCCACGACACCGAGCCCGCGACCGCCTTTGTCTTCGCCCCGAACCCCGTCGCCGAGCGCCCCGGTCAGCGCGCGAAAGACGCGGTGGCCGTGCCGGGGCACGCAGTAATCGAATGCGCCCAGAGTCTTGAAGTACTCCCTGGGATCTTCGAGGTCGTAGAGCTGGTCGAAGTTCGCCTTGCCAGGTTTCCCGTGCGCAGTGTCGCGGTCTTGAATGCCTAGAACTCTCCCCTCACCCGACGCGAGCAACAAGCTACAAGCGGGTGGACGAGTTCTCTGGTCGCGCGCGAGCACGGGCTCAGCATCCATCCCTGGCGCTTCGTGCAGCACGGGGTTGCCATCGTTAAGACTAGTATGCCCACAAGCAAGGAGAAGCAAACTCATGCGTCCCGGAAGGGGGTGTTGCTCGGAGGCCCGTGCCGGTCTGGTTCAGGGCAGCCGGGTCACCGTCATGG
This sequence comes from Rubrobacter sp., assembly GCA_016781775.1. Classification (GTDB taxonomy): domain Bacteria; phylum Actinomycetota; class Rubrobacteria; order Rubrobacterales; family Rubrobacteraceae; genus Rubrobacter_F. The sequence continues at coordinate 8,147 of JADDPR010000578.1, forward strand.
AGCCGAATTCGGAGATTTCGCCGACGTTTCGGGCTTTCGCCCAATCGACCTGCATCGCGGGCTCGTCGGGGGGGCCGACGCGGATGCCGGGCTCGTCTTCTTCCCGAGCTCCGGGGGCCGTGGTCTCTTCTCTGAGTGCCTCGCTCAGGGCGACGGCCATCTCCTGGGAGGCCGCGATGTCCAGGTCGCCGCTCTCGCCCGGTTGGAGGTTCAGGAGGCCCTCGTACTCCCCCTGCGGGTCGAAGCCATGGCGCCGGGCCAGGGTCAGCACCCTCCCCCAGTCGTCGTCTGAGAGCACGCTGGCGCGCGGAGCCTTCCCGGGACCCGCCGGGTCTGTAGGTTTGATCTCGAAGGGCAAAGCCGGACCTCCTCGTGCGGACTCAAGAGTCGCGACAGGTTAACTCATCTGCGCCGTCGCGGTCAGGGACCACGAGCCGCACCCGAACGCGGCCCGATCTCGTCGTGCTCGCGTCGAGGCCCCTACCGCTCCTCGAAGAAGCAGCCGGTCGAGCGAATGCCTCCAACGCCACCCTCAGGGCGGACACGACGGAGCTATGCCAGGATCGATCGTTCGAGCGTCGTCGAGCATGCGCGTCCCCACCGCTCCGCCGGAAGATCCACGAGGCTCGCTCGTACGACCCATGGCGGGCGACGCGACTTCGCGGAGGCTTCGCGCGAC
>JADDPR010000326.1 GCA_016781775.1 Rubrobacter sp.
CTCCTCGCCGCGCAGGCCGCGGATGACTCCGTCGGCGTTCGCCTCGACCTCGTAGGAGACCTTGTCGGTGTCGATCTCCAGGACCGGATCGCCCTTCTCGACCGACGCCCCCTCCTCGACGATCCAGCGGAGGATGTTCGCCTCCTCCATGTCCATGCCGAGCTTCGGGACCTTCAGCTCGGTGGCCATCAGGCGTACACCCCGCGGCGGGCGTCGACGAGGCTCCTGACAGCCTCGACGACCTTCTCCGGCGTCGGCCGGACGTGGGCTTCGAGGTCGCGGTTGTACGGGATCGGGACGTCCGCCCCTGCCACGCGCGCCGGCGCCCGGTCCAGGCTGTAGAAGCTCTCGCCCTCGACGATCCGGGAGACGACCTCCGCCCCCCAGCCCGCCGTCTTCACGTCCTCCTCGACCACGACGAGCTTGCCGGTCTTCTCGATCGAGCGCCGCACGGCCCCATCGTCCATCGGCGAGAGGGTGCGAAGGTCCACGACCTCGGCCTCGACGCCCCCGTCGGCGAGCGCTTCGGCCGCCTCCAGGGCGTAGTGGTGCATCAGGCCGGCGGTTACGATCGTAACGTCGCCGCCCTCGCGGGTCACGTTCGCCTCGCCCAAGGGTACGCGGTAGGGCTCCTCGGGGACCATGCCCTTCTTGTTGTAGAGGAGCTTGTGCTCGTAGAAGATCACCGTGTTTTCATCGTCTATCGCGGAGAGCAGCATGCCCTTCGCGTCGTAAGGCGTGGACGGCATGACTACCTTGAGGCCAGGGGTGTGGACGAACCAGGCCTCCAGGGACTGGGAGTGCTGGGCGGCCGCGCCCGTACCCGCGCCTCCGGGGGTGCGAACGACCATCGGGACGCGGCCCTCGCCGCCGAACATGTACCGGATCTTCGCGGCCTGGTTGACGAGCTGGTCCATGCAGTGCGTCATAAAGTCGGAGAACTGTATCTCGGCTATCGGGCGCATGCCTACGAGGGCCGCACCCGTGCACAGGCCCACGTAGCCGGCCTCTGAGATCGGGGTGTCGACCACCCGTTCCTCTCCGAACTCCTCGAACATGCCGCGGCTGACGCCGAACGCGCCACCGTAGACCCCGACGTCTTCCCCCATGAGGAAGACCTCTTCGTTCTCGCGCATCGAGCCGACCATCGCCTCGCGGACGGCCTCGCGGTAGGTGATCTCGCGCTCCTTAGGCATACACGTCCTCCAGTGCGGACTCGGGCTCGGGGTCGGGCTCCTGCGAAGCCTTCTCGAACGCCTCCTCGATCCTCCCCTTCGTTTCTTCGTCGAGCTTGCGCCACCCGTCCTTTTCGAGGACGCCCTCTTCTTCGAGGACGGCGGCGAAGAGTTGTATGGGGTCTTTTTTGCGCCAGGTGGAGATCTCCTCGCGCGTGCGGTAGAGGTTCGCGTCGCTCTTGGAGTGGCCGAGGTAGCGGTAGGTGATCGCCTCCAGAAGCGTCGGCCCATCCCCAGCACGCGCACGGTCCAGTGCCTCCCGGGTGGCGTCGTGGACTTCGTCGAGGGTAGAGCCCGCGACGGTGACGCCCGGCATGCCGTAGGCGGGGGCGCGGTCGGAGATGTTCTCGATCGCGGTCGCCTTCGTAACGCTCATGGACATGCCGTACTGGTTGTTCTCGCAGAGAAATATAACCGGGAGCTTCCAGATCGCCGCCATGTTCAGCGTCTCGTGGAAGATGCCCTCGTTGGTCGCCCCCTCTCCGAAGAAGCATATGGCCGCGTTGTCCTGGCCGCGCCTCTTGAAAGCCCAGGCGGCGCCGCACGCGATCCCCATGCTCCCGCCGACGATCCCGTTCGCCCCGAGCATCCCGGCCGTAACGTCGGCGATGTGCATCGAGCCGCCCTTGCCGTGGCAGTAGCCCGTGGCTTGTCCGAGAAGCTCGGCCGCCATCCGGTCCACGTCCAGCCCGAAGGCGATTGCGTGCCCGTGACCCCTGTGCGTCGAGGTGATCACGTCGCCCTCCTTGAGGGCGGATATGGCCCCCACGGCCACGGACTCCTGCCCCACGTAGAAGTGGGCGGTCCCGTGGACCTTGCCCTCGGCGTAGAGGTCGTTGACCTTCTCGTCGAAGTGGCGGCTGAGGAGCATCTGCCTCAAAAGCTCCACCCGTTTACCGTCGTCCTGCACTTTGGCCTCCTTTATCTTTCGATTTCC
>JADDPR010000216.1 GCA_016781775.1 Rubrobacter sp.
ATGAGAGCCCCCTTCTCGGACGCTGGTGCACAAGAACCTCCACCGCGCTAAGCCTTCTTCTCCTTGGTGCCTTTACCCGCGCTGCCGCGCAGCCAGAGGGTGGCGAGCATCGAGACGACGAGCGCGGCGCAGACCATGAGGAAGGCGTCGGAGAAGGGCGCTGCCCCGAGACCGTAGAGGGGGTTGAGGGCGTCGTCCCCCGCCCGCTCCCTCGCGGCGAAGAACGCCCCGATCACCGCGGGTCCCGTCCCGCCCCCGAGAAAGAAGAGGCCCTGAAAGATCCCGAGCCCCACCCCGACCTCCTCCCTGGGCAGGACGGCCTGGGCGGCGTTCGTGGTCGAGGAGTTGGCGAAGGCGAACCCGGAGCCGAACCCGAGCATCCCCAAAGAAACCAGGACCGGGGAACCCCCGGCCCCGAAGGTAGAAAGAAAAAGCGCCGAGAGCAGCATGACCCCGAGCCCCGCGAGGATGAGGGGCTTGGCGCCCACCCGGTCCGAGAGGCGCCCCGCGAAGGGGGAGAGGATGGCGAGCGCCACCGCCCCCGGCGCCAGCACCAGCCCCGCGCTCGCGGGGGAGAGGCCGTTGACCTCGGAGACCAGGAGCGGCACGAAGACCAGGCTCGTCACGTTCGCGAGCATGGACGAGAACCCGACGACCACCGCCGCGACGTACGGTCCGTTCCGGAACAGGTCCGGCGGAGCGAACGGGTGGGCGGCGGTCCTGATCCGCCACGTGAACCCCACCGCGGCGAACACCGACCCCGCGAAGCTCCCCCAGGAGGACGGCGAGCCGAACCCCTCGACCTGCCCCTGCGTCACCCCGAACAGAAAAAGCCCCGCCGCCAGCCCGAGTAGCAACCCGCCCGGAAGGTCGAAGGAGCGCTCCCCGGAGGGCCTGGTGTGGGGCAGCGCGAACCACGCTCCGACGACCAGCCCGCACGCCAGGACGAGAGAGGCGTAGAACAGCGACTGCCAGCCGGCGAGACCGGCCAGCGCCCCGCCCACGATCGGTCCCACGGCCGCCCCGACCCCGACGCTGGAGAGCACCAACCCCAGGGCGCCACCGCGCTCCCCGGGCGGCAGGAACCTCGCGACCGAGGCGCTCGCGAGCGCCGGTATCGCGGCGCCTCCCGCGGCCTGCAAGATCCGGCCGACCACCAGCACGACCAGGTTCGGCGCGAGGGCGCCGACCAGGGAGCCCAGGGCGAAAACGACGAGCCCCAGGGTGAACGTCGAGCGTATGCTGTACAGGTCCGAGACGCGGCCGTAGAGCGGGATGCCCACGGCGTAGACCAGGAGGTAGCCCGTGATCACCCACCCGACCTGACCCGCCGACGCCCCGAACTCCCGACCTATCACGGGCACGACCACGTTCACCATCGAGCTATTCAAGACCGTGACGAAGACCGCCGAGATCAGAACGAGCAACAACAGCCTCGTCGAGACCCGGCCTTCGCTTCCTTCGCCCGAGGGCGCGCGATTCTCCGCGATAACGGTTCTCCTTCCGGGGTGCGTCTTCCCTGGGGGCTTACTCAGGCAGAAGCCCCGAGCACCGGCCCCGCGCCCTCCTCAAGCCCGAGCCTCGACGCCAGGTCCACGACCAGCCTGCCTAGAGCCTCGAGCCGCCCGCCGTACCCGTCGTGGGTTATGTTCCCGTCGCCGTCCGAGCGCTCCCACGCCTGCGGCACGGCCACCATGAGCGGCGCGACAGTACCCCTGAGGGCGTGCACGACGTTCACTAGTGCCCCGGTGGTGTTGGCCCCGGCCATCTCCCCGCCGGCCGTCGCGATGATCCCCACGACCTTGCCGTCGAAGTAGGGCCTCTCGTCCCGGCTCAGAAACTGCGCGAAGTCCAGCGCGTTCTTTGTTACCCCTGCGAGCGTCCCGTGATACGCGGCGGTGCTGAGGATCAACGCGTCGGCCCCGCGCATCGCCTCGACGAGACGCCTCGCACCGTCTCCGTACTCCGCGAGCGGCTTCCCGGGCTCGTACATCGGCAGGGCGAGCTCCCTGAGGTCCAACAACTCGACCTGTGCCCCGGCGTCCCTCCCGCCCCCAGCGCCCGGCGGAGCGCCCCGAGGCTCGACGAGCCTTCGCGCAGCGTCCCCCCGATACCGACCACATTCAAACGTCCGTCTCCCATAATGTTCTCCACACGAATACGAGTGTCTGTAAATCGCCCGTCTAAACCGCGCCGAGGTTCTCTCTGACGCGGGAAAGGAGCCCCTTGAAGAGGGTTTTTTCTTCTTCGCTCATCCCTCCGAACGCCCGGTCCTCGATCCTCCGCCACAGGTCCTCGACGGGGCCCCGGAGGTCGCGTCCCCCCTCCGTCAGGTAGACCCCGAAGCTGCGGGCATCCTCCGGGTCCCGGCGTCTCTCCAGCAGGCCGCGGGTCTCCATGCGGCCGAGCATCCGGCTGATGGTCGGGGGCTCGACGCCGAGCCGTTCGACGAGCTCGCCCCCCTTGAGGCCGTCTTCCTCCCAAAGCTCCAGCAGGACCATCTCCTGGCCTACGTGCAGCCCGACCTCCTGGAGCGCCGCCCCGACGCTCGCCCGGTGCACCTTGCAGGCCTTCGCCAGCGCGAAGCCCGCCGTCTCCCCGATACCGCCCGACTTGCCGGCCCCGATCAACCCTTCCCCCGATCCACGAGCCGCTCGTAGTTCATCCGAAAGAGCTCCAACGCGCCCTCGACGTCCCCTTCGTCCCTTATGCGATAGCTTGTCCACCCGGTCTGCGGCAGGACGTGATGCTCCCATGCCTTTCCGGCCGCCACGAGCTCCTCGCGCACCCTGACCGGGAACGGCAAATCCGCCAACCGGTCGCCATGCAGGTGGCCGATCTCATGCCCCGAACCCGAAACTCGACCTCGTTGAACCTGTGCGGCTTCGACTCCACCCCAGGCCAACCCTCCAACTCCCACCCGATCCTCTCCGCTATAACACCCGCAACCACCATCTCACTCGCCAAGACATTTAGCTGGCTAAGTAATTTTAGACTTCGTTACGGCGATGTCAAGGTGGGGGTCAGGAGGGGTTCAGGAGGGCGAGGAGCACGGAGACGGTAACGACGGAGATCGAGGTCGAGACGAGGATGGCGCTCGAGGTCCGTTCGACGTAGGTGTCGTACTGGCGAGCGACGATAAAGACGTTGGCGGCGATGGGGAGGGCGCCCCCGAGGGTGGAGGCGGTCGCCCAGAGGGGGTCGACATCGAAGACGACTGTGGCGGCGAGCCACAGGGCGGCGGGGTGGACGAAGAGCTTGAGGGCGGTCATGTAGGAGACCTCGGCCGTGCCGGAGACGGAGCGGCTCGCGAGGGTGGCGCCGAGGGCGAAGAGGGCGCACGGTCCCGTCGCTGCGGCGAGCAGGTCCAGAAAACCGGCGACGGGCCCCGGTAGCTCACCGGGGCTGAGGGCGGAGAACAACAGCCCCGCGAAGATCGAGACGATGATGGGGTTGCGGGTGAGGGTGGCGAGGGTCGTGCCGACGTTTCCGAGTGTGCTCCCTCCCGCGCCCTTGCCGGCCGTAATGATCGCCATCGCGATCGGGATGAGGAGCACGCCGTCCACGATCAGGCCCACCACTATGGGGACCGCGGCCTCGTTGCCCAGCGCCGTGGAGATCAAGGGTATCCCCATGTAGCCGGTGTTCGGGAGGACCGCCGCAAGCCCCAGCACCGCCGCCTCTCCCTTTCCGACTCCGAAGAGAGCCCTGCCGCCCAGAGCGGCGAGCCCGAAGAGCACGAGGCTCGTCGAGGAGTAGGCTAGGATGAACGGTAAGTTCAAGACCTCCCCGATCGGCGAGGACGACATCAGGGAGAACAGGAAGGCCGGCAGGGCGAAGTAGAAGACAAAGGAGTTTAAGCCCGAGGCGCTCTGAGCATCCAGTATCTTCAAGCGCGCCGCCCCGTAACCGCAGAAGATCAAGGCGAAGAAAGGCAACACCGTGTCGAGGATGGTAGCTATCAGAGATCAGCCTTAGCGATCAGTCCGCGAACACCATGCCGAACGCCAACGTGCGGGTTCGACGCCGCACCAAGGACGTACACGGTCCCTTCGCGATGATAGGGCTCTCCACCAGGCAAGGGGGTTCTTGCTGATGGTCGACCGCTAATAGCCGACGGCTCTAAACGACCTGGATGCCAGGCTCTTCGACGACCTCGCCGACGACCTCTGCGGTCTCCCCACGCTCCCGGAGGGCGCGCACGTAACCTTCGGTCTCTGCCGGCGGGGCCGAAACGAGGAGACCGCCGCTCGTCTGCGGGTCGTAGAGGGGGAGGAGGGCGTCTTCGTTCACGCCGTCGGCGGTGACGTAATCTCCCAGGTAGCTCCGGTTGTTCTTCAATCCGCCCGGGTAGTGACCCTCGGCGGCGAGCTTTCGGGCCCGCTCCCAGACCGGCACGTTGCCCTTGCGGATCACCGCGCCGACGCCGGTCGCCTGGAGGACTTCGGCGAGGTGGCCGAGGAAGCCGTAGCCCGTTACGTCCGTGGCGGCCGAGGCCCTGATCTCCCCGAGCGCCTCGCCCGCGGCCTTGTTCAGGCGTGCCGCCGTCTCGACCGCATCCTCTATCTCGGCCTCGGAGACGATTTCCCTTTTCAAGGCGGTGGTCAGGATGCCGAAGCCAAGAGGCTTGGTGAGGACGAGTTTATCGCCGGGTTTCGCTCCGGTGTTCCGTACCACCCTGTCCTCCTCGACGAAGCCGGTGACGGAGAGTCCGTACTTCGGTTCGTCGTCCTGGACGGAGTGGCCGCCGAGGAGGCGGGCGCCGGATTCTTCTATCTTGGAGTTGCCGCCCTTCAGGATCTCCTTGAGGATCGAGAGGTCGAGGGAGCCGGGGAAGCCGACGAGGTTCATCGCCGTGATCGGCCTTCCGCCCATCGCGTAGATGTCCGAGAGGGCGTTGGCCGCCGCGATCTGGCCGAAGCGGTAAGGGTCGTCCACGATCGGCGGGAAGAAGTCGACGGATTGCAGGAGCAGGCCGCCGCCGAACGGCACGTATCCCGCGTCGTCCCGCGTCTCCATACTGCTCACGAAGCCGTCGGCCGAGGGCGAACCCGGCGCCAGCTCTCCGAGTACCTGCTCCAGGACCCCTGGAGCGAACTTGGAGGCTCAGCCCGCCTTCTGTGAGTACTTCGTCAGCCTGATGCGCGTCTTCTCATCCATGCGTCCGAGTATACTACCCAATCCCCCGGTCCAATCCCTCCGAAAACCACGCCCCTGCCACCTCCTCCCGACCGTGCTAATCCACGTCCGACGGCGCTACATAGTCCCGTGCGGGCACCCGTATCGGCCCGCCCGATCGGGGCTGCCAGGTACCTTCGCCGCGCGGTGGACGAGGAGGCCCAACCGAAGGCAGGGCAGACGGCCACGGCACCCGGCTTCTTACGAACGGGATCGAGGTCGTCGAAGGGCCGGGTCTCGCCGGTACGCGAGGACCGTCCCTCGGGTCGGAGGCGCAAGCTCGCCCGTCGTCGGCCTCGGCGTTTGCCTGAGGCGTCGTCGACGTGCTACGGTTCGCCCCTGATAACTGTGAGTCCTTCATCCGCTGTCAGGCGCTGGTGGTGGTCGCCGAAGTAGGCGGCCGGGGACTCGACGCGTAAACGGAAGTTTGCGAGGCCGCCTCCATCCGGGGCGGCCTCGTCGTCTTTTTCGGCCTACCGCCCCGTCGAACGGTTTCTGAGGGCCCGCCGGCTTCGGGGGCTCCAAATCTCGCGAGGTGGACCCGTAGCAAACACGGTTGTTCGGGAGGGAAGAAGATGGCGCAGGTGAAGATCTACGGGCTAAAGGATCGGCTCGACCCCGTGAAGAAGGAACTGTCGGAGGTGATCCATTCGTGCGTGGTGGACGCGCTCTCGTTCCCGAAGGACAAGCGGGCGCACCGCTTCTTCGGGCTCGAAGCCGGGGACTTCTACTACCCAGCCGGCAGGACGGAGCGCTATACCATCGTCGAGATCAGCATGTTCGAGGGTCGCTCGGTCGAGGCGAAGAAACATCTCGTCCGTCTCCTGTTCGAGAGGGCGCAGAGCGAGCTAGGCTTGTCCCCTTCGGACCTGGAGGTGACGATAACGGAGACGCCGAAGCACAACTGGGGCTTCCGCGGTCAGCCCGGCGACGAGATCGGCCTGGACTACAAGGTCGAAGTCTAGAAGCCGAGGAGGTCTTCTCCTATTCGGGGGCTGCACGGAAGTTGGATGGGGTCTTATGCGCCCACGGGGGCGACCCCGATGCCTCTAGCGGCTATACTCTGGCCATGACCATAGACCGAATCCTCATCTCGCTCGGTGTCCTGCTTCTGATCGTCGGGGCTGTGTTCGCCGCCATCACCTGGCTCTAACCCGGAGACCGCTACGGCCGTCCTCCTGGAAGAACCTCTCGGCCTCGGCCCCCAACCGCTTGACGGCAGTCGGGCGGAGCCCCGGGAGGTAGTGCCGGCGACGAGGCTGTCCCGTATCGGCGGGCTTGTGACGCACTCTCGCCTACCGAGGTGCTGGCAAACGACCCGAAGAGCTCGTTCGGCACCCATACGGAAGGGGCGCTTGGTCGTGCGCGCCGGTTCTGTGTGCTGCGGGTAGGGCGAGGTCGGAGGAGCCGTCGACTCGCTGGTCCACATAGTTCACTTCAAAACGGAGTTGGCGCTCGGGTACGATCCGCGAAGCTGGCGCCCGGCGCAAGCACGCGATCAACGTCACAGCCGTTATAATGCCACGCGTTTTACACCTCAGGAAGGGGATGCTTATGGCCGTCGTTCCGCTGGTCGAGAGGGAGGATGCGGCGCCCGAGGCGCGTGCCGCCTACGACGACATCGAGGCGAACTTCGGGGCCGTGCTCGATTGCTTCAAGGCGCTAGCGCACAAGCCGAGTTCCGTCGAGCCCGTGTGGAAGCTGCACAAGATCCTGATGATGGAGGGCGTCCTCGACCCGGCCCTCAGGGAGCTCGCGGTCCTGAAGATAAGCGCGCTCAACCAGGCCGAGTACTGAGGACCCCACCATACTGCCCTGGGCGTGGGGCAGATGGGGATGAGCGAGGAGAAGGTCAGGAACCTCCACGACTACAAAGGGAACGACCTCTTTAGTCCTTTAGAGCAACTCGTGCTCGAGTACATGGAGCAGATCACGCTGGAGCGCCGCACCGATCCCGAGATCGAGGCGAGGCTCAAGCAGCACTTCGATAATCAGGAGCGCGTCGAACTCGCCCTTATAGGCGGGTTGTGGAACATGACGAACCGACTCTTCAACTCACTGGGACTGGAGCCGGAGCCTTTCGTCGAGGCGACCCACCAGGAGCTGATGAGGAGCACGTTCGAGAAGTAGGAGGGGAGATCGTATGCCTCGCATACCGATTCTGCACGAGGACGACCCGAACACCCCGGAGGAGGCGCGGAAGGTTCTGGAGGAGATCAGGGAGAAGCGCGGGCTCGTCCTGAACGTCTACAGGGCGCTTGCGAACCACCCCGCGCTCGCCACGCACCTCGTCGGCTTCTACGCCACCGCCCGAAGCGGCGGCCTAACCCCCGCCGAGTGCGAACTCGCGTACACCTCGGCCTCCGTCGCCAACAGCTGCTTCTACTGAATGCCCACCCACACGATGCTCGGTCGGAGCGTCGGGCTGACGGAAGAGAAGATAAGGCACCTCGGCGACGACGAGCCGCCCGAGGGCGCGTACACGCCGGCGGAGCGCGCGATCGTGTCCTACGCTCGCAAGGCCACCCTCGAGGTCGCCGTCGATGACGAGACCTACGGTGCCCTGGAGGCGCACTACGCGCGCGAGCAGATCATTGAGATCTGGGCACTCGTCGCCGTCGCAAACTCCATCAACCGCTTCCACGCCACCTTCCACACCGACGTGGACGAGGAGATCCTGGAAGCCGTCGAAGCCGGAGACGAGGCCGCCGGAGGGCCTGCCTTGGACATGCCATCCAGACCCGGAAGGGGGCGAGCATGATCCTCGAGAGCCCACGCGTCGACCCCGCCGAGCTCGAACGCCGCACCGGCTGGGCCATCAAGCCCGAAGGCGCCTGCAAAGAAGAACGCTGCGTCCTCCTACCGCCGGGCGAGGACGAGAGGCTGAACGCCCGCGTCCTCGCCGAACGACTCGGAATGCCCCTGGTGCGGGACGACGCGACGGGGCTCCTGTGCCTCGGCCCCGAGGCCGGCGGCAGGGCGCTAACGAGCGCCGTAGCCCCGGACCTCGAACTTCCCGACCTCGAAGGCCGCCCCTTCCACCTGGAAAGCTTGCGCGGCCGGAAGGTCCTCCTCTACGCCTGGGCCTCCTGGTGAGGGTGCCGCTTCGACCTGCCCGGGTGGCAGGAACTGTACGCGGAGCTGAACCCCGAAGGACTGGAGATCGTCGCCGTCGCCCTCGATAGCGGAGGCCCCGAGGCCGCGAGGCCCTGGGTCGAGCGCGCCCGGCCCGGCTACGCCACGCTCGTCGACGAGACCCACCTCATGGACGAGCTCTTCGGCATCGTCAACGTCCCGAGCGCCCTCTGGATAAACGAGGAAGGCACGATCGTCCGCCCGCCCGAGCCCGCCTTCCCCTGGCGCCCGCCCTTCCTCGACCGCGAGATGCCCGAGGGAGCCTCGCCCCAACTCGTGGAACGGCTCACCGAGGCAAAGAACATCCGGGTCGAACCCGAAAAATACGTGACGGCCCTGCGCGACTGGGTCCGAAACGGCCCCGAGAGCCCCTACGCTCTCGACCCCGACGAAGTCATCGCGCGCAGCCGCCCGCGTCCGATGGAAGAAGCGCGAGCCGCCGCCCACTTCGAGCTCGGCCAGCACCTC
>JADDPR010000274.1 GCA_016781775.1 Rubrobacter sp.
GAGCAGGCGGGTGTTGCCGAAGTCCCTGTGGTAGCTCCAGCGGCTGCCCTCCGGCTCTCGGTCCGCCCTTCGGGCGAACTCACGCAGCAGGGGACCGGCGTCTTCGGCCTCCCGCACCCTGGCGTAGAGCTCGTCCCGTTCGAGGTCCTGCGGCGAGAGGTTGCCGAGGTGCTGGTAGATCCAGTACGACACGAAGCCGCCGGTTATGCGCTCCTGCCACCACGGCTTCCCGTGCATCTTCTCGATCCAGGCTCGGGAGATGTTCCAATCGTCGTGGACGTCGTGGTCGTCGAAGATCGTCGCCACCGGGACGGTGGAGAGGAGCCAGCGGAGGGACGGCTCGCGCCAGGCATCCTTGTAGAGGTGCGTGTACTCCTGGAAATCCGCGACGGTCTCGCCCGGTTCCCCTCGCGTGTCGCGCCGGGAGCGGATGAATTCGAGCGTCCCCGGCGAGACCTCGTCGGCGTAGATCTGGTCGCCCAGCATGAGCAGCGCGTCGGGCCAGCGCTCGGCAGGCTCGCTTAGCATCTCCTGGGCGAGGGCGTGCAGGGCGTCCACGCCACGACCGCGCCTGTCCCTGTCCTTGGTGAGGGTGTAAGGGGCCTCGTTGGGCAGGGAGATGCGGCAGGAGCCGAAAACGATGCTAAAAGGCGTTTCGGGGTCGTGGGCACGGATAATGCTCGGCGGAAAATCGGAGCCCGGCTCGGGCCAGCGAAGCTCGCCGTCGAGGAGGACCTCATAGGGATAGCTCCCTCCGGGCGAGAGGCCGGTGACGTGGACGAGGGCGTAGTGGTGGCCCTCGACGTGGAAGGTCCGGGCGCGGTGCGAGGCGCTCCCGGCGTTCTCGATCCGTACCTCGACCTCGCAAGCGTCCTCCGTCTCGACCCAGATCGTCGCCTCGTACGTCCCCGCGTAGCGGAGGAGCGGACCGAGGACGAGGTCGGGCATGTGCGTGCCTAAGTCAGGCCGACGAGTTGGGCCGTGATGGTCACGCCGGCCACAATAAGGATCACACCGATCACGTCGAAGAAGATCCCGGAGCGGACCATCTTGGTTATCGGGATCATCCCCGAGCCGTAGACGATGGCGTTGGGGGGCGTGGAGACCGGGAGCATGAAGCCGTAGGAGGCCCCGAAGATCGCGGCGAGCGCCGGGATGAGGGGCTCGACCCCGACGGCGTTGGCGATCGGGATGACGATGGGAACGACGATCCCAACGCTGGCGGTGTTGGAGGTGGTTTCGGAGATAAGCACGGCGACGACCGTGGCGAGGACGGTGATCGCCACGAGGCTCGTGACCCCCAAGCCCGCGGCTATGCCCTGTCCTATAGTCTTGGCAAGGCCGGTTTCCGAGAGGAGCGTGCCCAAGGTGATGCCGGCTCCGAAGAGGAGGATGGTCCCCCAGTCTATGCGCACGGCCTCGTTCCAGTTCATGGTGAAGCGCCGCTCGGACCAGTTCACGGGCAGCAGGAAGAGGAGCGAGGCGGCGATGATCGCCACGACCCCCTCGTCCATCCGGTCGCTGAGGAAGCCGTAGAGCGCAGAGTCCTCGCCGAGGAACAGGTTGACGAAGCCGGGGAGCATCCAGAGCGTCACCGCGACCCCGAAGGCTATGAGGGTGTTGCGCTCACCGGTCGAGATGGGGCCGAGCTTCCGGCGCTCCTCTGCGACGTACTGACCGGCACCGGTGATCCTACGAACCTCCGGACGGTTTAAGAATATCAATATGACGCACAACGCAATAAACATGAGGAGCACTATCGGGAGCGCGGTTACCACCCACTGGAAGAAGGAGATGCTTGTCCCCGTCTGCTCCTCTATGAACCCAATCCCGATCAGGTTGGGCGGGCTCCCTATGGGGGTCAGCAGCCCGCCCACCGACGCGCCGTAGGCGATCATGAGCATTAGGGCGGTGCCGAAGCGCAGGCGGCTCGGGTCGGCCTGCCCCCCGGACTGGTCGCTCACCAGGCCCGAGAGGACCCCCATCATCCCCAAACCTATGGGGAGGAGCATGGCGGCGGTGGCGGTGTTGGAGATGAAGGCGCTCAGGAGGGCGGCGATAGCGCCGAAGGCAATTATTACAGTGTAGGTGGAACTGGCGATGCCCGGTAAGGAGAGCACCCGGAAGGCGAACCTCCGGTCGAGCCCGTGGGTCATCATGGCC
>JADDPR010000567.1 GCA_016781775.1 Rubrobacter sp.
CCGCCGCCGGCGGCGGCGGCAGGGTCGCGTGGGTAACGGCGCCGCCCGTGCTACCGACCTTGATCGGCGTGGCGGCTGCCGTCTCCTGGGCGGCACCGCCCGAGAGGGCACGTCCCGTCCCGGCGGCGGCGAGGCCAACCACGGCGGCGGCGCCGCCCAGCGCCAAGAAATTCTTGCGGGGCACCGCGATGCCCCGGTTGGAGTGCGCCTCCTTGTACCGGACGTCCATCGTGGGCGCCTCGCGGGGTGCTTCGGCGGCGGGCGCGTCCTGTGCAGGTGCCGCCTCCTTCTTGGAGGGCGCATCGGTCCTGAGGTCGGAGGTCCGGATCAGGTAGTCCGCGAACCAGGCTCCGAGGCCGAGGGCGGAGAGGATCGTCAGGATCGCAGGGATCGGGGCGATAAAGGGCTCGGTGAAGGCGGCGACGAGCGCGATCGCGCCGAGCCCCGCCACGCCGAGCAGGGCCGCGAGCCGCGAGCGGAGGCTCAGGACGCCGAGGAGGCCCGCGACCACGAGGGAGCCGACGACGGTCGAGGCTATGAGCACGGGTATGTCGGCCGAGCCGAGCGTTTCTATGGCCTGGGTGGCAAAGCCGCCGGGCGTAAGCTCGATAATCCCCTGCGCGATGGCAAGGAACACCGATGGGACGAGGTCGTAGATCCCGTGTACGAGCTCCGCGAGACCGAACGCCAGGATGGCCCCGACCGCACCCGCGGTGAAAGCCCTCATTTTCCTGTTCACAACACCACTCTCCGCTTCCTGTTCGCCGGCACGGCTCCGGCAAGATTTCCGCATTCCGTATGGACAGAGTCTACTACCAGGCCACAGTCCGGCCTCTAATAGAGATCACTTATGGTTTACGGCCACGGCACGGGTATCGGATCATTCGCCGCCCCATCGCTGCGCCGGAAGCCGGGGGCGCCGGAGAGCGCGTCAACTTGACACGTTGGCGCTTTGAGAATACAAAGCTCCTTACAGGCGACGACGGGAAGAGTAAGGTCGGAGAGCGTCGAAAGAGCGAGCCGGGGGCGGTGAGAGCCCGGCGCGGCGTCCGGCCCGAAGATCCTCCCGGAGCCGCCGGTCCCAAAGCGAAGGGCCGCTGGGGGTTCCCGGCCCAAGCGTTAGTAGGTCCGGCCGGGTGAGCCCGTTACAGCGCATACAAGAGGTTCGGGGGTTTCCCGAACAAGTAGGGTGGTACCGCGAGGGTTCTCGAAGAGGCCCCCGTCCCTACGGTGGAGCGAGGCTTTGCTCCCTCCGTAGGGGCGGGGGCTTTTTATACGGGAGGCGTTGCGTATGGCGTTCGAACAGGTTGGATCGCGGGTGAGCTTCCCGAAGCTCGAAGAGGAGATGCTCGGGCTGTGGCGTGAGATCGGGGCTTTCCAGAAGTCCGTCGAGAACCGTCCGGCGGAGAATCCGTTCGTCTTCTACGAGGGACCGCCGACCGCGAACGGCCGTCCCGGCTTCCACCACGCCCTCGCCCGCGCCTTCAAGGACCTCATCCCCCGCTACAAGACCATGCAGGGCTACCGCGTCGAGCGCAAAGGCGGCTGGGACTGCCACGGCCTCCCCGTAGAGCTCCAGGTCGAGAAGGAGCTCGGGCTCTCCGGCAAGGCCGACGTGGAGAAGTACGGCGTGGAAGAGTTCAACAAGCTCTGCCGCGAGTCCGTCTTCCGCTACGTCGAGGAGTGGCGCGAGATGAGCGAGCGCCTCGGCTTCTGGGTCGACATGGACGACGCCTACTGGACCCTCAAAAACTCCTATATAGAGAGCGTGTGGTGGGCCCTCAAGACCCTCCACGACCGCGACCTCCTGTACGAAGGCTACAAGGTGACGGCCCACTGCCCCCGCGACCAGACCTCGCTCTCCTCCGCCGAGGTCGCGATGGGCTACGAGACCGTCACCGACCCGAGCGTCTACGTAAAGCTCCCGCTCGTCGACGACCCCAATACGTCGCTCCTGATCTGGACCACGACCCCCTGGACCCTCGTCTCCAACACCGCCGTCTCGGCGGCCCCCGAGGTCGAGTACGTCACGGTGCGGGCCGGGGACGAGGGGCTGATCCTGGCGCGAGAGCTCGTGGAGAAGGTCCTCGGCGAGGGCGACCACGAAATCCTGGAGACGAGGAGCGGCCGCGAGCTCGAAGGAAAAAAGTACCGCCGCCCCTTCGAGTACGTCCCCGTCGAGCATTCGCCGAACCTGTTTAGCGTGGTCCTCGGCGACCACGTGACTACCTCGGAGGGTACGGGGCTGGTGCATACGGCCCCCGCCTACGGCGAGGACGACGCGAGGATGGGGAGGCGCTACGGCCTGCCGACGATCCACCCCGTCAAGCCGGACGGGACCTTCGACGAGCGCGTAGGGGCCTTCGCCGGCGTCTTCGTGAAGGAGGCCGACGGGGGCCTCGTGGAGGAGCTCCGGGAGACGGGCTTTTTGTACCGGGCGGAGGACTACGAGCACTCTTACCCCCACTGCTGGCGGTGCGGCACCCCGCTCCTCTACTACGCCAAGAAGGCCTGGTACGCGAGGACGACGGCCGTGCTCGACGACCTGCTGCGGGAGAACGAGAACATCAACTGGGTCCCCGAGCACATAAAGTGGGGCCGCTTCGGCGACTGGCTGCGCAACAACGTCGACTGGGCCCTCTCGCGGGAGCGCTACTGGGGGACGCCGCTGCCGGTCTGGCGCTGCGAGGAGGGTCACGTCACCGTCGTCGGGAGCGTCGCCGAGCTAGAAGAGCTCGCAATCGGCCCCGTACCCGACGACCTGCACCGCCCCTACATAGACGACGTGAAGGTGAGGTGCTCCGGGTGCGAGCGGGAGGCGACCCGCGTGCCCGAGGTCCTCGATGCATGGTTCGACTCGGGGAGCATGCCGTTCGCCCAGCAGCACTACCCGTTCGACGAGGACGGCGAGGACTTCGAGCGCCACTTCCCGGCTGACTTTATCTCGGAGGGGGTGGACCAGACGCGAGGGTGGTTCTACTCGCTCTTGGCCTCCTCGACGATGCTCTTCGGCCGGAGCCCGTACAAGACCTGCATGGTCCTCGGGCACGTCCTCGACTCCGAGGGCAAGAAGATGAGCAAGAGCCGGGGGAACATCGTGAACCCGTGGGAGGTCTTCGGGGAGCAGGGCGCGGACGCCTTGAGGTGGGCGCTCTACACGGCGACGAGCCCCGGCAACCCGAGGCGCTTCTCCAAGGAGCAGGTCGACGAGGCGGTCCGCAAGCACCTCCTCACCCTCTGGAACACCTACTCCTTCTTCGTCACCTACGCGAGGATCGACGGCTTCGACCCCGTGCGCGACTACGTGGCGCCGCAGGATCGCAGCCTCATGGACCGCTGGGCGCTCTCGGAGCTTCAGCTTACGGTCCGTGCCGTGACCGAGAAGATGGACGCCTATGACGTGACGGCGGCGGGTCGGGCTTTGGGCGAGTTCGTGGACGAGCTCTCCAACTGGTACGTGAGGCGCAGCCGCAGACGCTTCTGGAAAGCCGAGGACGACGGCGACAAGAAGGCCGCCCACTCCACCCTCTACGAGTGCCTGACGACGGTCGCGAAGCTCTCGGCGCCCTTCACGCCGTTTGTAGCGGAGGCGCTGTACCGAAACCTCGTCGTGAACGCGGACGCGGACGCGCCGGAGAGCGTGCATCTGGCCGACTGGCCGGGGGTCGACGAGGCGCTCGTGGACGAGGGTCTCTCGCGGCGGATGGCGGCGGCGCGACGGATCGTCGCTCTGGGCAGGGCGGCGCGAAACGCGGCGGCGATCAAGACGCGCCAACCCCTTCGCGAGGTCGTCGTCGTGCAGGAGGCGACGGCCGACGGTGACGGAGACCTCCGGGCGGGGGTCGAGGCGCTAGCGCCGATCGTGCTCGACGAGCTGAACGTCAAGGACCTCCGGTTCGGGGAGGCTCAAAGCATCCTGGCCTACGACCTGAAGCCGAACCTCGGGGTGGTCGGGCCGAAGTACGGCAGGCTCGTGCCGGGGATAAGAAGGGCCCTGACGGAGGCTCCGGTCGAGGTCGGGGTACGGGCGGCAGCGGGCGAGCCCGTTCGGGTCGAGGTCGACGGCGAGGCGGTGGAGCTCTCGCCCGAGGAGCTTCTGGTGGAGCCGAAGGAGCGGGAGGGGTATGCTCTCGCGCGCGAGGGGGATCTCGCGGTCGCCCTCAAGACGGAGCTCGACGAGGCGCTCGTGGACGAGGGGCTCGTTCGGGAGCTCGTCCATAAGGTTCAGAACCTCAGAAGGGAGAAGGGGTTCGAGATCGAGGACACCGTCTCGGTGGAGCTCGGCGGGAGCCCCCGCATCAATCGCCTGCTGGAGGGCGCCTGGGGTGATTACTTCAAGAGCGAGGTGCTGGCCCGGGACCTCAAGCTGGACGGTGAGACGAACGGTGCGACGGGTGGCGCGCAGAGCATGAGCGTCGAGGGCGAGGAGCTCCGGGTGAAGGTCCGGGGGCTCGGCAAGATCGGGGCCGAATGAGGTGAAGCGGAAACGGGT
Organism: Rubrobacter sp.; assembly: GCA_016781775.1. GTDB lineage: Bacteria > Actinomycetota > Rubrobacteria > Rubrobacterales > Rubrobacteraceae > Rubrobacter_F. The sequence goes on from JADDPR010000567.1 coordinate 4,493, forward strand.
ATGATGAGGGCTTGATGTCGTCCGACGCAGTCGGTGAGAAGAGGCGAGAGGGAGGTATGAGGTGTTCGGGAGCAGATCGCGGACGAAGAAGTTGAAGAGGGGGGCTACCAATGGGTCTGCCCTGGTAGCCGCCTACGCGGGGGCGAGACCGGTCGCCGAGAGGCTCCTGTACGACGACGACCTCCGGGACAACATCCGCACCCTTATAGAGTCGTCCCGCAAGATCCTGGACGAGCTCTCCGACGAGAGCCCGCAGGAGATCGTCGCGAAGCTCTGGGACGACGACAAGGTGCGCAACCAGGTCGAGTCGGCCGTCGGCGCCGCCCAGGAGGGCGTGAAGAGGGCACAGGGGAAGAAGGTCCGCAGCAGAGGCGGCGGCTCCGGCAAGCTCTTGCTGGTCCTGGCCGCCGGCGCCGGCTTCCTCTTCCTGAGCCCGAGGACCGGCCCCCAGGCCCGCCGCATAGCTGGCGACATCTACAACGCCGTCAGGTCGGGCTAGGGAGACGGCAAGAAGGAAGGTTCAAGAGGGCCCCCGCTCGGATTCGAACGGGGGCCCTTTGTTTAGCCCGGAGGTGGCTAGTACAGGGGCTTGAAGGTCGGGCAGACCATGTCTATCACCCGATCGAAAGCCCGGGCGCCGTCGCGGTTCCCGGCGGCTTCTACGAAGCGGCCCCGCAGCGTCGCGAGCCCCGCCATGACCTCTTCTCGTGCCCGTTCGGCCCGGTTGCGGGCGCTCTCGCTCGGTATGCCGGCCTTCTCCAGCCGTGCGGCGCGCTCGCCGAGGCGCTCGGCGCGCTCCAGGTTCGTGGCCTGCGACCGGAGGTAGTCACGGATCATGCCGGCGGCCCGGGATTCGAGCGCCGGGACGACCGTCGCCTTTTCCTCATGGTCCCCGGAACGGTCGTGCGACCCTGAGGGGGCCTCGCTCCCTCGAAACGGCGAGCGTAGTCGCGGAAGACGCGACCGCAACGATGCGAAAAACGGTAGACTACTTTCACTCATGGTGCGTATTCTAGAACTCCGGGCATCCGCCGTTGTGATGATTCTCTCACTGCTCCTCGTCGCGGGCTGCTCCGGCGTCTCGGGCGGGCCGCGCGAGCAGGCCAACGAGGCCATCACCGAAGCGAACGAGACGATCGCCGAGCACGACCGGCTCTTCGGGGAGGCGCGCGAGACCTACGGGAGCGCCAGGGAGGCCATAGAAGGCGGGGAGAACCCGGAGGAGCAGGCCGAGCGCATCGCTCAGGCGCGCGAGACCCTGAAGGAGGCCCGGGCGAGCCTCGAGGAGGCGCGGGAACCGCTTCTCGAAGTTCGCGACCTCGACGTGGAGCCCGAGATCAAGGAGTACGCCGGTCTCGTGACCGAGGCGATGGACGCCCAGCTCCAGGCCGAGGCCGGGGAGATAGAATTCTACGAGATCCTTGAAGCGGACCCGATCCTGGAGAACGATCGCGAGAGGGCGCTCGATACCCTGGCCGAGGTGGAAGACAGCTACGAGAGCGCCGAGGCGGCCTACGCAAAATCCCGCGAGCTCGCCGACGCCAACCCCGAGCTTATAGGAGGATAGCCGGTTAGGACCTTCCTGATCGTCCCTTCTTTTCCCACGGAAGCAATCGAGATGGACCCGAAGAAGCCGCTGGCCCTCTGTCAACGGGAGACATGGTCGGAGGTCGCAGGAGTTGGCCGGAGATCTGCCGTGGAGGTTCGGTAACTACCGACCGGGCGTGAGCCGATAAAGCGACGGTGGTCCGACCCTCAGCCTTCGAACAGCGCCGCGACGGGGAGCTTCCATCCGGGGACGACGTCGGCGCCATCTATCGCATCTTCCTCGGAGAGGACGCGTATGTGCTCCGCAGAGCGGTAGACCGTAACGGTGCGCCGGGCTTCGCCGGGATCAAGGACGAGGACCATGAGCGCGCCGGCCTCGAGCCAGGCTAGCGCCTTCTCCGTGACCTGCGCGTAGGTGTCGTTGGGGGAGACCACCTCGACCGCGAGGTCCGGCGCGCCGGGCCAGTACCCCTCGACCGACCTGCCCTACCTCCTCGATCCTCTCGCGTCGGACGAAGGCTGCATCGGGAGCGCGTACGGTATCCGGGTTCGAGGCGACCTTGAAACCCGTCTCGGCTGCATACGTTCGGCCGAGGCCGTGAGATTTGACGTAGCTTCTTAACTCCCCGAATATCTCTCCGGCCAGGTACCCGTGTTCATTGCCCGTCGGTGTCATCCTCTTTAATTTCCCCCCCACCAACTCGTAACGTGAGCCATCGTCCGGCATGCGGAGCAGCTGCTCGGCCGTAGTTTGTGTAGCTTCCATGGTCAGGAGGGACCTCGCCCGCTCGGAATCGTTGCGCTTCTCGTTCCCTACATCATAAGTGCTGACCCGGCTGTGCGTAAGCAGAGTGCAGCGTTCGCTCTTGGCGAGGATCCTCCTCGGGCTACGCCTTACCCTGATACCGCTTGGGCACGGCACTCACGCCGACCGCGCATCTGTCGGGTTAGTCCGTCGGTTGGCAGACCGGGCAGACGTGGGTACCGCGTCCCGCGACGCGCAACTTATGTATCCCGGTGCCGCAGACGGGGCAGGGCTCGCCCGCATGGGTGAAGACCTTGAGTTGGTGCTGGAACTTGCCGGTCTCGCCGAAGGCGTCGTGGTAGGAGTCGAAGGTCGTGCCCCGGGCCTCGATGGCGCGTCCGAGGATGTCGCGGGTGGCCGAGTGGATCGCCTCGATCTCCTCGGGAGTCAAAGTGTTGGCCTTGCGCGTGGGGTGGACCTTCGCCTCGAACAACACCTCGTCGACGTAGATGTTCCCGAGGCCCGAGACCACCGATTGGTCAAGGAGCAGGCCCTTTATGGCGGCCTTGCGCCGGAAGACGTACCGCAGGTACTCGGGGGTGAACTCCTCGGAGAAGGGGTCGGGGCCGAGGCGCTTGAGCAGGGGGTGATCGTCCACCCTGTCGGGGTCGTAGAGATCGAAGTAGCCGAGCCAGAGCCGGGTGAAGGCGAGGACCAGAGGTTCCCCTCCATCGAACTCGACGACGGCCGTGTGGATCTTGTCGGGCTCCCGCCATTCGGGGAGACGGAGGACGCGCCCGGAGATGACGAGGTGCACGACCCCCACGTAGTCCCCGAAGTCGAGGGTGATGATCTTGCCGCGCCTCCCCGTCCCCTTGAGCGTCTTCCCGACGAGCTTCTCCCCGAAGCCCTCGACCCCCGCGTTCGAGACGTCGTCTCGGAAGATGGCGGCGCGGGTGACCTCCTTACCCGCGGCCAGGGAGCGGACGTCCTCGGCGATCACCGTGACCTCGGGCAACTCGGGCACTAGGCCTCCCCCCCGACGAGCTCGCGGACGAACCGGGCGACCCCGTCCTCGTGTACCGGGGGCGCCACGGCGTCGGCGGCGGCCCTGACCTCTTCGTCCATCGGTCCGACCGCGACTCCGAGGCCGACAAAGCGGAGCATGTCTATGTCGTTGTCCGCGTCGCCGAAGGCCAGGGTGCGCCCGGGCTCTATCCCCCACCGCTCGCACAGGAACTTCAGGCCCTCCGACTTCGTGCCGAGGAGGCCGCCGACCTCCACGTAGTGCGGAAGGCTGCGGGTGACGTGGAGGCGGCCGGCGAAGGCGCTCTTCGCCTCCCCGAGCCAGCGCGGGACGTCGTGCGGGTGGTCGACGATGACGAGCTTCGTCGGGTCTTCGGGGGCCTCTTCGCGCAGCCACAGGGCCGGTGATTCGACGATCTCGACGTCCGGCTCCCTGTAGGAGATGTGTTTCAGGGCGGCGGAGGTATCGGGGGAGGTGATTATCTTGCCGTCGGTGAAGACGCGGGCGTGGAGGCCGCGTTCGGCCGCCCACTCCAGCACCTCCAGGCTGACGTCTCTGGGGATGGTGCGGTGCAGCAGCGTCTCGCCGTTCATCCGCCGGATCATCGAACCGCCGTAGCAGACGACGGGATCCTCGCCTCCGAAGCCGAGCTTCTCGGCGTGCTCGTAGGCCCCCTCGAACCGTCGCCCCGTCGCCACCACGAGCTTCATCCCCCGCTCGCGCAGGGCCTCGAAGGCTTCCATGGTGGCCTGGGTGATCGTCAGGTCCCGCCTGAGTACCGTCCCGTCGAGGTCGAAGGCGCCCAGATCGTAGGGGAGGCCACCGTTTTTCTCCGAACCTGCCCCTTCTGCCACGAGCACCCTTCCGCCTCTCGAA
>JADDPR010000516.1 GCA_016781775.1 Rubrobacter sp.
TAGTCCTCGAAGGAGAGCGTCTCCGTCAGGCCGTCGTACCCTGCGAGCGTCTGCGGGAAGACGGCCGTGGCGCTACCGAGGTGGGCCGAAGGGTCGGACAAGGACGGGCCGAAGTGGGTGAGCCATAGCCTCCTCGCCCCGCCGTCGCGTGCGAGGGTGGCAGCCTGGGCGAAGGTCATGTGCAGGGACTCCCAGCGCACCGGCTTGTCCTCCTCCGAGGCGTACATCCCCTCCGATATGAGCAGGTCCGCGCCCTCGCCCCCCGACCGCACGAACTCCTCCAGCCCGTCCGTCAGCGCCGTGTCGGTGACAAGCGCCAGCCTGAGGCCCTGGCGTTTCTCGCCCAGCACCTCCTCCGGCCTGACGAGGCGGCCACCGAAAGCGACACCCTCGCCGTTTTGCAGTCGGCCCCACAGCCCGACCGGCAGGCCCAGAGCGCGCGCCCGCTCGGGGTCGAAGCGGGGGGCACGCTTTATGGAGAGGGAGTAGGCCAGGCAGGGCACGTCGTGCTCCGCGCTCGCGCAGCCGGCCTCCAGACCCCCCAACCCCTCCAACGGGAAGGTCTCGCCGCCGGAGAGCGCGACGAAGCGCAAGGGGTACGGTAGTCTGGGCGCCACAACGAGCAAGCCCCGCAGGATATTCTCCACGGATGGCGGCCCGTAGATGGTCAGCGGCTCGTCCTCGCCCTTGCCGGAGAACGCGAGCGTGAGCAGGAGTCCCGGCAGCCCTAGCACGTGATCGGCGTGGGCGTGGGTGAAGAGGATAGCCTTCAAGCGCCTCAGGCCCCAGCCGCGCTCGCGCAGCGCCACCTGCGTGCCCTCGCCGCAGTCGATGAGCGCAAGGCCCCCTCCCGCGCGCACGAGGGTCGCCGAGAGGCGACGGTTCGGCAGCGGTAAAGTTCCCCCGGTTCCCAGCAGGCACACATCTAGCAAGATAACCTCCGGAGGAGATGATACCCGCCGCGCGGCAGAAGGGCTCCCGTGGAGGGCATGAGCCGACAGCCTCATCGGCGGAGCGCAGGACCGGGAGTAGCGGGATGGATGTTCACCGCGCCGCTCGACCCAGCAGGCGCGGGAGCGGACAGTAAGGCAGGCCCGTCAGATGGTAGCTCAACGAAAGCACCTCGGGCATTCTCCTGTAATCTTCTAACACATTGCCCGGACCGCGGGCGACCGTCTCCCATCGTTTCGGGCGTAAGACGTAACGAAGTCTCACGTGCCATGCGTAGTTGGATTTGCAGGCAGACGAGAGGGCGGCTGTGGAGCGGTTCAGTTGCTCCCTCGTCGAACAGGTCACCGTCCGTGCCAGGCGCAGGCTAGACTGCCGAATTGGTCCCGTAACCCCTCGTGGCGCGTGGCTGCGCCGCGTAGTTGCTCGGGGTGGCTTGCTCATCTCGAGCCGCCGGAAGACCGGGGTGTGGAAGGAGGGCGGCCGGCATCGCCGGGGTAACTATTCCTGGTGGTCGGGGACGCGTGGATTCGCGGGGTGTCTCGGCGCTCTGCAGAGCTGGTGACCCTACCTGCGATTCGGGTAGAGCCAGAAGGAGAACAGGCGCGTCATTCGGGGCATAACGACGTAGGTCATGAGCGAAACCATGATCACGGTCAGCGCCAGCGAGCGCAGCAGGAAGGGGAGCTGATCGAGCACGGGCCCGAGCGCCAAGAAGATCATCGTGATAAGCGGGAAGACCGCCAGCCACGTCACTAGCGCCATTTTGTAGCGTGGAGGGGGCGGCTCCGCGGGCTTCGAGGGGAGCGTGAACCAGGTCTCGAGGCCCGTGAGGACGCGGACCTTCTCGTCCTCTTTCAGGAGGGGCCTGACCCTCTCGAGCCAGTACAGGCGTTCCTCGGAGGTCTCCCAGGCGTGCAGGTTGCTCGCGTGGTCGAACCGGAATACGATCCTGTACTCGTCATCCTTGGGGCCGCTGGGGCGGAACACATCCGAGCCGAGGTAGCCGGGGAACTTGTGTGCGGCGGCGAAGATGTCGCACACCCACTTCTCGAACTCCCGTTCGCGTCCTGGCTTCACTCGCCGCGACGCCACCGCCGTGACGGGCGGATCTTCCCCTGAGGTGGGATTTCGGTCGTCGACGAACTCATTCATGACGGGGCTCCAATACGTTGGTGCGACAATTACCCA
>JADDPR010000310.1 GCA_016781775.1 Rubrobacter sp.
CTTTCGCTTGAGAAAAAGGGGTAATAGATGTTCGACAGAGGTAGTGGAGAAGGTACCCGGCGCAACGATCCGAACGCCGGCGACGCCCGCAATGTAAGCAACGAGAACGCTCCCGACGCGGACCTGGATCAGGGCCGAAACCGCGGGGGTTCGCACGACCACTCGCGCGGCAACGTTCACTCGCGGGAGTCGGAGTTGGGGACGAGCTGGACGAGCGTCATCTTCGGGTGGCTGGCCGCCCTAGGCGCCGGCCTCATACTCAGCGGCATCGTCGGCGGCATCGTCGGCGCAATACTAGGTTCCCAGGGCGCCCGGGGCAGCGCCGAGGGCGGCGCCTCGGCCCTGATAGGCCTCCTGATCACGCTCCTCCTGGCGTTTTTGATCGGCGGCTACGTGGCCGGCAGGCTCGCGAGCCGCTCCGGCCTCAAGCACGGCATCCTGGTGCCGGTCCTGTCCCTGCTGGTGATACTCCTGCTGGGGATCGTGGGGAGCCTGGTGGGGGCGAGCCTCCTGGACAACCTCGGCGGCGTGGCGCTGCCGCAGGTACCGGGGGGCGTGCGCCAGGAGGCGCCGCAGAACCTGGGCTCGATCCTGACCGGGGCGGGAATCGCAGCGCTTTTGGTCCCGTTCATCGGCGGCGCGCTCGGCGGGGCCTGGGGCGCGAGGACCGGCCGCAGGCGCCCGTAACAATCCGTAAGCTATAAGGAGGAGGGGGAGCCCGGCACCCGTGTCGGGCTCCCCCTCCTCCTTTCGTGCGCGCCCCTCCCGGGGGCTCGAAAAACCATCTTCGAGAAGAGAATAACTAGATGGACTTCGTGCAATCGCTAGAGAGCGCTTTTACTACGTCTTGAACTACGTGCCGCAGATTATCGGCGCGGCCGCCGTCGTCGCGGCCCTCGGCCACGTGGCGGGGGCCCACGTCAATCCGGCCGTTACTCTGGGGCTCGCCGTGACGAAGAACTTCCCCTGGCCGTACGTGCCCGCCTACATAGGTGCGCAGCTTCTGGGGGCGATCCTCGGTGCCCTGGGTACCTGGATAGCCTTGGGCGACCGGGCGCGGGAGGTCGCCAACCTGGCGGCCACGTATCCGGTCGGGGAAGTTGGCGACTTCAGGGCGCTTACCGTGGAGGCTCTGGTCACCTTTATCCTGGTGTTCGTCGTCGTACTCGGTGGCGACGGACAGCCGGGCACCCGCGGCAGCGGCCCCCATAGCGGTCGGGTTCGCGCTGGCGGCTGGGATCTTTATCGCGGGGCCGGTGACCGACGGTGCCCTCAACCCGGTCCGCGCTGGGGCCGATGATCGTGTCCGGCAACTTCACCTCCGCCTGGGTCTACATCGTAGGCCCTATCATCGGCGGCATACTGGCCGCGTTACTGTACGATCGCTTCGTCCGCGAAGCGGAGGCCCCGGGCACCGACGATCCGGAGGTGTAGGAACCGGCAAGGGGTAGCGCACGGCGTGGAAGAACCTCGCGCCGTGCGCTAAACTCTGTGCGCCTTGCGCCTGTAGCTCAGGGGATAGAGCAAGGGTTTCCTAAACCCTGTGTCGGAGGTTCGAATCCTTCCAGGCGCACCACCCTTTTTTCCCGCAAAACCCCACAATCCCAGCGTGGCCCGCCTGTTACCCGATAGCCGTTGACAGACTATTCGACAGACTATCGGGGAGAAGAAATGACCAGAAGAGATAAGGGCGAGGGTTCCGTTTATGAACGGAAGGATGGCCGCTTCGTTGGTGAATACACAGATGCGAACGGAAAGCGTCGGTACATTTCCGGGAAGAACAAGCCTGACGTTAAGGCGAAGCTGCGTAAACTCCTTGCTGATAAGGATGCAGGTCTTACCTACGATGCTGGTAGATTGACTGTCGGAGACTACCTAGACCAGTGGCTTGACTCCATAAAGGATTCGCTTAGGTCAGGAGCATTCCGAAGGTATGAAGAGGCAACCAGGCTTCACGTAAAGCCGACCTTGGGTAAGGTCAAGCTCTCTCGCTTGAATTCCCTACAACTCCAGAAGTTGTACCGGACAAAGACGGATGAAGGATTATCACCCCGTACCGTCCAGATAATCCACGCCACTATACGCAAGGCTTTGAAACAGGCGGTGAGATGGTCTTTGGTACCCCGAAACGTTGCGGAA
>JADDPR010000257.1 GCA_016781775.1 Rubrobacter sp.
GATAAGGGCAGCGAACATCCGGCCGTTTCGTGGGGTTCGGTGCGTAACGGCACCGCAGCAGAGAGCGCCGAAACGACCGTGCACCCGTTCTATGCCGCAGGCGAGCGAAACACGACCTGCCGTGTCCGTAACGGCGCTGTTTGGGACCCCGAAACATCCGGAACAGGCCCGACGGATCCTCCCTAATTCTTTCTACGGATGGCTCTCTTCTCCTCCTGGTTTCTGACCCGGCTACCCCGTCGCGCACCAAGGCCGGTCGTCCGAAATCTCCTCCGGGAAGCCCCGACCAAGCATGCGCCTCGCTGCGCGACGATAGGCGTAATTTTTGTTATAATGATCACATAAGCGGGCCGAACGGAACCTCGTTCTCCGTCCTGTACTTCAAGAGATGCCGGGCTACCCGGGCGGAAAGGTGCTCCACCGATCGCGAACAAGGTGCAGCGCCGCTCCGAATCGGAGGACAGGCAATATCCACTCTAGTAGCAAGGTAGGTACATGACTTTACAACGCGACATAAGCGGTGGAAATACGGACCGCGATCGGCTGCTGAAGCGGATGTTGGATGCAAAAAATAGCGGAGACGGTAGGGAAGTGAAGGCTGTTCTGGCCGAAGCGAATCGCTGGTTGAGCGACAACCGCGTAGGTGACAACGCGGTCCGTGACGCCCAGTTCAGGCTGCTGAGGTCCTTCCCGCCATCCCGTTAGCGCTGCCGGCAGTTTAGGCCCTGTGCGCCAATAAATGTCCGGCGGCAGGGCACCTGGTTGTGCCCGTCTGAACGCAGGCCCCTGTCGGCCAGCAACCTTTCTACGGTCGGCCAAAGACAGCCATCGGCGCCGGTACTAGAGTAACCGGCGTGGGTACGCACCCCCGCCCCGGCGGGCTCTTTCCACACTTTTCCGATTTATCGGCCGGGGCCTCTGTTGAACCGGTAGCCTCGCCAGAAACTTGTACCTCGGCGCGCGCCGTGATGCTCAGGCGGATCGACCGGCTCGATCATCTCCGGACGTTCGTGGTGCTCTTCGAGCGGGACTGAGCCTACTACGCGGGTCGGTGTTCGGTGCGTTTGCGTCGGTATGGTACGTGAGCCGGCCTAGTGGGTATGAAGGAACTTATGAACATCATTTACGCATTTGCGACGGAATATCTCGGATTGATTCTCTCTGTCCTTACCGTTCTTGCCGGCCTGGCACCGGACGCGCTCGCGCTGCTCCAGAGGAGAAGGAGCGGGTTCCGAAGGCGTCGTAGGAGGAGGGGCGGCGGTATCTTCGGGGCCCTCGGCGCGTTGCTGCTCATCTTCCTGTTCGGGGGGATCGCGATCCTGGTCCTGGGCGCCCTCGCCCTATTCAGGCTGATCGGGAGACGCAGGCGCTAGCGAGCCCACACCATGACTACGAAGGCGACGGCGGTGAGCGTGTTGTATACGCTCACCGCCGTCGCTTTTGTGGGCTACGTTCGCGTGCCTGGCTTCAGCGGACCGTCTTTACAGGGATTGCAGCGCGACGCCGCCGGGGGCGGCGACCAGCAGGTGGCGGTCCGGGACCATTTGCCAGGCGGGATCTCCGTCGAAGCGCTCGGAGGCTACCACGACCGCATCGGGGAAGGCCCGTCCGTCTTCCAGTACGTAGAGGGAGTTGCCGGGACCCTCGGTCGAGAACTTGGTGAAGACCATCGCTTCGCCGTCCGTCACGCCGACGTTGAGGGTGGCCGGGATGCCCGACTCTTCGCAGATCGCGGAGACCTTACCCAGCGTCGCGGCGGTCGCTTCCGCCAGGGCGGCGGCGTCCCCGACCTCTGCCTTGTTCGCCCTGAGGCGGTCCAGGAGGAGGGCGAAGACCGTCTCGGAGTCGGTGACGCCGAGAATGCTGGAGTAGGACTCGTCGCTCAAGAGGGCGCGCAAGGGGCGCATGGCGCTCCGGCGGAAGTCCTTTATGGCGCCGTTGTGGGCGAAAAGGTAGGGGCCGGAGGCGAAGGGGGGGACGCCGCTCTCCTCGGCGGGGAGGCCGGGGGTGGCGCTCCGGACGGCGGCGAGGATCGTCCGGGAGCGGATCTTCGGGGCGATGCTGGCGAAGCTCCTGTCGGCCCACATCGGGGCGTTGGAGCGGTAGACGGCGGGCTCGCCGTCCA
>JADDPR010000313.1 GCA_016781775.1 Rubrobacter sp.
GCGGAGATGAGAATAACCGCGGCGGTCGCGCGGGAGAAGGAGCAGCCGTTCTCAGTCGAGGGGCTGGAACTGGAGGAGCCGCGGGCGGACGAGGTCCTGGTGCGCGTGGTCGCCACCGGGATGTGCCACACGGACCTCATAGTGCGGGACCAGTGGTATCCGGTGCCTTTGCCTTGCGTTCTGGGCCACGAGGGCGCGGGCGTGGTGGAGGCGGTCGGCGAGTCGGTGACGAAGGTCTCCCCTGGGGACAACGTCGTTCTCACCTTCGCCTCCTGCGGCAAGTGCGCCACCTGCCTGCGGGGCAAGCCCGCGTACTGCCTGAACTTTTTCGGCCTGAACTTCGGGGGCGCAAGGCTCGACGGAACGAGCCCGATCGGCGGGGATGGTGGCCCCGTGCACGGCCATTTCTTCGGGCAGTCGTCTTTCGCCACCCACGCGCTCGCCACAGAGCGCAACGTGGTGAAGGTGGGGGAGGACGCGCCGCTCGAGCTGCTGGGGCCCCTGGGCTGCGGCATCCAGACCGGCGCGGGTGGGGTGCTCAATAGCCTGCACCCGGAGGCCGGATCCAGCATCGCAATCTTCGGCACGGGCGCGGTCGGTCTCAGCGCGATCATGGCCGCGAGGATCGCCGGGTGCACGAAGATCGTCGGGGTGGACGTAAGGCCGGCGCGGCTCGAGCTCGCTCTGGAGCTCGGCGCAACGCACGTCATCAACGGGACCGAGACCGACACGGTCGAGGAGATCAAAGCCGTAACCGGCGGGGGCGCGGACTACTCCATCGAGACGACCGCCGTGCCGGCCGTGCTCCGCCAGGCGGTCGACGCGCTTGCCCCGCTCGGCACCTGCGGCGTGATCGGCGCGGCGCCGCTGGGGACCGAGGTGAGCCTGGACATGAACGGCCTGCTTATCCCCGGCAAAACGGTCCGCGGGATCGTGGAGGGCGACTCGGTGCCCGACGTCTTTATCCCGCGCCTGGTGGAGTTGCACGCTCAGGGGCGCTTCCCCTTCGACCGGCTCGTCAGCTTCTACGACCTGGACGGGATCAACGAGGCAGCCCACGACGCGGAGGGCGGAGAGGCGATCAAGCCGATCCTCCGCATGGACCGAGGCTAGGACAACGGCTTGCTGAACGACATTCCCCTGATCGACGCCCACGTCCATGCCGCGCGTCTCCCGACCCTGAAGCAGTCATGGAGGGACTGGGCGGCCCGCTACGGGTCGCCCGCCCTGCTCGACCTCTACGACGACGAGGGGACGCTTGTCCCCCAGCGTTTCGACGAGTACATGGCCTCGGAAGGCGTGGACGTCGCGATCCTGTTCTGCGAGTACAGCCCGAAGTCCACGGGCATCCAGCCCGTCGAGGACCTGCTCCCGATCCTCTCTCACAACCCCGACCGCTTCCGATTGATGGCAAACCTGAACCCGCATCTGCACTACCCGCTCGTCGACGAGCTGAAGCGGCAGATCGCCCTGGGCGCGGTCGGCCTGAAGCTCCACCCCGTCCACGGCACCTTCCCCCCTAACGATCGGATGCTCTACCCGGCCTACGCCTTCTGCGAGGCTAACGACTTCCCCGTCGTCTTCCACTGCGGCACGAGCGTCTTCCCGGGCTCCACGAACCGCTACGCCGACCCCGCGCTCTTAGAAGACGTGGCGCGCGACTTCCCGGACCTCACGATCGTGCTCGCCCACGGCGGGCGCGGCTGGTGGTACGACGCGGCGGCGTTCATTACCCTCATGCGACCGAACGTCTGGATCGAGGTCTCCGGCCTCCCCCCGAAGAAGCTCCCCGATTACTACAAAAACTACAACTTCGGGCGCCTCGCCCGCAAGATGATCTTCGGCACCGACTGGCCCGGCGTCCCGGGCAACCGCGCCAACGCCCAGGCCATTCTCGATCTCGGCCTCGAACGCGAGACCACTCAGCGCATCCTCCACAAGAACGCCCGCGAAGTCTACCGACTGGACAGGGAGGCGTCCTGAAGGCGTTGACCGAGCCCGATCGCGCGCGCAGTCCCAAGACGCGACGTCCTTGTGCGAAGCCGATCAAATACCTTGACTTTGACTGTCTGGTCAGTTATTCTACGGACGGATTTGGAGAGCTAGGAAGGAGCGGGGCATGACGATGACGGCCGTGACCGAGGAGATACTCCTCGACCGCATAAAGAGCGGGAAGTTGATCGAGGATTCTTCTCAGGCGACGGAGAGGTACATCGAGGGGTTGAAGCGGACCTTGATCGTCTCGGCCGACACGGAGCTTATAAGCGCCCCGGCTTACATGAACGCGACGAAGGACTTCTCGACGCTGCCGAGCGTAAACAACTACATCACCGTCATGGGGATCGTGCAGGACGAGCTCGGGCACGCGCACATCGCGTACCGGATGCTCCGCGACCTCGGGGTCGATACGGAAGAGCTCGTCTACGAGCGTAAGCCGGAGAAGTTCAAGTACCCCTACGCCTTCGACGTGCCGCTGGACAGCTTCACGGAGCTTATCGTGGGCAACGGCTTCTACGATAGGGCCGGGTTCGTGCTCCTCAGCGACATCCACCAGAACTGCTCGTATGGGCCGTGGAAGAGGGCGCTGGTCAAGGTCGACCGCGAGGAGAACTTCCACCTCAGGCACGGCGAGAAGTGGATGAAGGCGTTCTCCAAGGACCCGGAGAAGAAGGCCGAGCTCCAGCGGGCGGTCGATTGGATGTTCCCGCTGACGCTCGAGTGGTTTGGGCTGCCGGACGGAAAGAAGAAGCACAACGAGCAGATCGAGTACGGTTACAAGGGCTCAACGAACGACCAGCTCAGGCAGACCTGGATGTCCCATACGGTGCCTCTGTGCGAGAGCCTCGGGCTCGACGTGCCGGCCCACTACGACGCGGAAGGGGACAAGTACGTAATCGACTTCCCGTTCCCGGCGCAGTTCGACGCCGAGGAGAAGCGGTGGAAGTTCGAGGACGGCGCCATCTCCTGGGACGACGTCATGAAGCGTTGGAAGAGCCGCGGCCCGAAGAACGAGGAGTACGTCGAGCACCTCCAGCGCGGCTACAAGGAGCTCTACGCCACGGCGTAGGCGCTCACCGGAGAATCAGGGGAAGCAGGGGGCTTCGAGGGGGGAGCCCCGGGAAGGGAGTTATGCAGACGGTACACACGGTAGAAGAGGTTCGCGACGCCCTGCGGGAGGTTCTGGATCCGGAGTATCCGATCAGTCTCGTGGACCTCGGGCTCATCCGGGGGATTAAGGTCGAAGGCTCGAAGGCGGACATCAAGCTGACTTATACCTGCATGGGATGTCCTGCGATGGACATGATCCAGGAGGACGTCAGGGACCGTCTCCTGGAGATGGAGGGCATCGACGAGGTCGACATCGAGGTCGTCTGGGAGACCTGGTCGCGCAAGGACATCACGCCGCTGGGGAAGAAGCAGCTCAAGCAGGTCGGGGTCGTATAGTGCGCCCCGTAGACAACTACGAGGTCTTTACGGCGCGGGTGGGGGAGGAGAACCCGCTCAGGCACAACGGCAGCTTGCGTGCCTCGGAGCCGAAGGACGCGGCGGTCTACGCCCACCTTATGTACGACGAGTGGCGCTGGCGCGAGATGTTCGTCGTGCCGAGCGAGGCCATCGTCCGGGTCATCCGGCCGGAGTAGGGGGAGGCTGATGGAGAGGTACATGGTCTTCGCACGCACGGAGTACGACCAGCCCATCGAGCACAGGGGCGAGGTCGAGGCCGGCAGCGGCGAGGAGGCGGCAAGGGCCGCGCTGGAGGCTTACGGCAAGGACTGGCTCGAGATGTCGCTCGTGCCGGTGAGCAAGGCCTACTGGGCCGAAAAGGAGATCCAAGAGGGCGAGACGGAGGTGCAGGTGTGAGCGAGCGTCCCGAGGGGACCGAAGCCGTAGCGCCGGGGCGGGGCGCCGAGAACGAGTTTCTCGTCGAGAGCGACGACGCTTTAGCGGCGCTCGTAAACCTGATCGCGGTTATAGGCGACAACGTGTACTTTCTCGGCCGTCGCGTCTCGGAGTGGGCCGACGCCGGGCCTTTGCTGGAGTCGACGGCCGCGTGCGCGGCGATAACGCAGGACAAGCTCGGGCAGTCGCGGGCGATCTACCCGCTCCTGGAGGAGCTACCGTGGCCGAACCCGCCGACGGGCTTGCAGGGGGAGGTCGACCGGGCGCGGCGCTACTCGGTCAGCTTCCTCGACGAGCCGCTGCCTAGCTGGTCGAACGTCGTCGCGGCGCTCGCGCTCGTGGGCCCCGCCGTGAACGTCGTGCTGGAGTCCGTGGAGCATTCGCGCTACGAAGCGCTCGCCAGGAGGGCGCACCGCATCCTCGACGAGGAGAGGCTCACCTCGGCCTACGCCGAGAGCCTCGTCCGCCAGATCGCCTACGAAGACCGGGGCCGGGCGCTCCTGCAGGAGCGCGTCAACGACCTGTTCCCGGAGATGCTGTGCTGGTTCGGGCCCTCGGGTGAAGATGGCATAGAGGCTCTTAGGGCCGAGGGGCTCGCGAGCATGAGCAACGAGGAGATGCGCCAGAGATACCTCGACCGGATCGTACCGCTCCTGAAGGGCTGCGGCGTGGAGATACCGGTGGAGCGAAACGAGAGCGAGGGCCGATGGGAGTACGGAGAGCTGCCATGGAACGAATGGAACCAGCTGCAGCGTCGTCTGGAGAGGTCGAAGGCAACGGCGTAGAGGGACCCCTGCTCTGCCCCTGGTGCGACGGGGACGACGTCGAAAAGATCTCCGAGTACGGCCCGCATCTCATGGTCTACTCGTACATCTGCCGGGAGTGCAACAGCCCGTTCGAAGTCATCAAACGATGACGGAGCCCTCGGGCCTGCACACGACGCCAGGGGAGAACGGCGAGCTTCTGGTGGAGCTGAACCGCCCCGAGAAGCGGAACGCCCTGGACGAAAACCTTCAGGGCGAGCTTTTGGACGTCTTCCAGGCGGCGGCGGTAGACGGGGAAGTGCGTGGGATCATCCTCACGGGGAGCGGCGAGGCTTTTTCGGCGGGGGGGGACCTCTCCCGGTTCGAGCGGGACTGGGACCCGGCCGAGTTCCGCGCGCAGAGCCACGAGCTGACCCGGCTCATCTCCGCCGTCGAGCGGTTGGAGAAGCCGGTGGTCGCGGCCATCAACGGCCTCGCCACCGGGGCCGGGACGCAGCTTGCGCTCTCCTGCGACCTTCGTATAGCTTCGGAGGACGCGCGTTTCCTGTTCAGGGAGGGCATGATCGGGCTGATACCGAGCCACGGCGGGACCTCGCGCCTCGTCAAGCTCGTGGGCCTCGCCAGGGCGCGGGACATCGTGCTCGGAGGCGAGGACCTCGACGCTTCGGAGGCGTTCCGGCACGGGCTCGTCACGCGCGTGGTCCCGCGCGAGAGGCTGATCGACGAGGCCAGGGACCGCCTGCGTCACATCTTCAGGAGGGCGCCGCAGGCCTACGGGCTCGCCAAGCGCCTGTTGCACCTCTCGGCGAGCGTGGACCTGGAGAGTGGCCTCTTCGCGGAGAGCCTCGCGCAGAGCTCGCTGGTACAGACCGAAGACCACAAAGAAGGCGTGCGGGCCGCCCGCGAGCGGCGCGCGCCCCTTTTCGAGGGAGGGTAGGTTTTGGCGCACATTCTTGCTTTCGAGGGGAAAGAGCCCCGGGTAGCCCCCGACGCCTTCGTCGCTCCGACCGCGGTCCTCATCGGGGACGTGATCGTCGAGGAGGGAGCGAGCGTATGGTTCGGGGCCGTTCTGAGAGGCGACTTCAACCGGATCGTGGTCGGGGCGGGTAGCACCGTGCAGGACAACTCCGTACTCCACACGGCGGAGGACCGGCCGACGATCATCGGGTCGAACGTCACGGTCGGGCACCTTTCGATGCTTGAGGGGTGCACCGTGGAGGACGGGGCCCTGATCGGGATGGGGAGCATCGTGCTCAATAGGTCGCGCGTCGGGAGCAGGGCGATGCTGGCAGCGGGGAGCGTGGTGAGGGAGGGCGGTGAGATCCCGCCGGAGGTTCTGGCGGCTGGGGTACCGGCGCAGGTCAAAAAAGAGCTCGGGGGGAGCTCCTCCGAGTGGGTCGAGATGGCCGCGCGCGAGTACCAGTCGCTGCGGCTAAAGTACATGGGCAGGCCGGAGTATTCGATAGGCGAGAGCGGGAAGGGAGAAGCTTAAGCATGGCTCAGGCATTGATAAACGGGGAGAGGGTAGCGGCGAGGTCCGGCGAGGAGATGCCGATCGTCAACCCGGCGACGGGGGAGCAGTTCGATTCCGTGCCCAAATCCGGCTCGGAGGACGTGAACGCCGCGGTCGAGGCGGCAAAGGCGGCTTTCGGCGAGTGGTCGAAGACCGACCCGGACAGCCGGGCCCAGACCATCCGCGCCGGTGTGGCGAAGATCGAGGAGAACGCCAAGGAGATCGCCAAGCTGCTCGTGCAGGAGCAGGGCAAGCCGATGATGGAGGCGATGGGCGAGCTGCACCACTTCCTCCACGGGATGAACTTCTACGCGGACCTCGCCAGCAAGATCCGGGGCTCCTACGCCCCGCTGCCGTCCACGTTCGGGACAAGCTACGGCATGGTCATCAAGCGGCCGATCGGGGTGTGCGCCGCCATCGTGCCATACAACTTCCCCCTCACCCTGATGGGGACGAAGGTCGGCCCGGCGCTCGCCGCCGGCAACACCATCGTCGTGAAACCCGCTGACACGACGCCTCTCGCTACTCTGAAGATCGCGGAGCTCATGCAGGAGGCCGGGCTTCCGGCGGGCGTGCTGAACGTCGTGACCGGCCCCGGCAAGGAGGTCGGGGAGGCGCTCGTGGGGCACCCGGACGTACGCCGGGTCGCGTTCACGGGGAGCACGGCGGTCGGGCGCAGGGTCATGGAGATCGCCGCTCCCCAGTTCAAGCGGGTCTCCGCAGAGCTCGGCGGCTCGGACCCCGTGATCGTCTGCCCGGACGCGAACGTGGAGAACGCGGTCAAGGGCATCAACATCGGCCGGTTCTTCAACGCAGGCCAGGCATGCCTCGCCGCCAAGCGGGTCTACGTCTTCGAGGAGGTCTACGACGAGTTTATGCAGAGCCTCATAAAGAGGGTCTCCCGCTACGAGGTCGGCAACGGCATGGAGAAGGCCGAGAAGCCGAAGATCCGGATGGGCCCGTTGAACGCCGCCCGCCACCGCGACGCGCTCCAGGAGCAGCTCGACGACGCGGTGAAGGGCGGGGCGAGCGTCGCGTACCAGGGGGAGACGAACGGGGAGGGAGGGTACTTCTTCGCCCCGGCGATCCTGGAGAACGCGCCGCACGACAGCCGGGTGGTGCGCGAGGAGACGTTCGGGCCGCTGTTGCCGGTCTTCAAGGTCAAGAACATCAACGAGGCCATCGAGCTCGCCAACGACACGAGCTACGGGCTCGGCTCGTCGATCTGGACCTACAACATCAGGTACATCAACAAGGCGGCCCAGGAGATCGAGTCGGGGATGACGTGGGTGAACCAGCTTCACTACGGCTACGACGAGTTGCCGTTCGGCGGCATCAAGGACTCCGGCATCGGCCGCGAGCACGGCCCGGAGGCGCTCGAGTCGTACCTCGAGGCGAAGTCCGTCGCGGTCGGGGACCTCGACATCGCGGGCGACGAGGGCGCGGGCATACAGTAGAGGGAGGGGAGAGAGCATGGCGGTAGATTACGGCAGGGAAGGCAACGTAGGGTACATCACCCTGAACAAGCCCCCGGCGAACAGCTACGACTACTCTTTTATGGAGGAGCTTGGGGAGAGCGTAAACGAGGCCGCGGCGGACGACGGAGCTCGGGCGGTCATCTTCCGCAGCGCCTCCGAGAGGTTTTTCAGCGCGGGCGCGGACATCAAGGCGTTCAACCAGAACCCGCCCGAGCAGAACATGGACATGATCCGCCTCGCCCACGAGAACCTGGCGCGTATAGCCGAGATCCCCAAAATCTTTATCGCCCAGATAGGGGCCACGGCTTTGGGCGGCGGCCTGGAGATGGCGCTGGCGTGCGACCTGCGCTTCGGGGCGGAGGGCGAGTACTACCTGGGGCTCCCGGAGGCGACCCTCGGGCTCTTGCCGGGGAACGGCGGTACGCAGCGGCTGCCGCGCCTGATCGGGGCAACAAAGGCGCTGGACCTCATGATCACGGGTCGCAGGCTCTCGCCCTCCGAGGCGCACGCTCTGGGCATCCTCGACCGGCTGTTCCCGGCCGGGGACCTCGAGGAAGAGACCCTGAAGTACGCTCAAGGACTGGCGAACGGGGCGGCGCAGGCGATCGGCGCCATCAAGCTCGCCGTTCACAAGGGCATGAACAACCCCCTGAAGCAGGGGCTCGAGATCGAGCGCGAGCTTATCGAGCCCCTGTTCAGCGGCGCGGAGGCCAAGGAGGGCATCGGAGCGTTCATGGAGAAGCGCAAGCCGGAGTTCGCCAAGCAAACCTGACGTCTGGCCCCGGCATGTAAAATAGGAGTAAGAGCAGTTCCTGGGGGAGGGGCAGACCCTCCCCCGGTTTTATTCGAGACGCGAGGAGCGAACAGCGTGGCCCAGCCGGATACCCTTATACAAGTCTCCGACCGCGACGGCGATTCTCTGGCGCCGAAGCAGGCGCACCTTATCCGGAGCGCCTACAAGGTCATGGGGGAGAAGGGTTTGGGCCGCCTGTCCCTGCAGGACGTCGCCGACGCCGCCGGGGTGAGCAAGGCCATCCTCCCGTACTACTTCGAATCCAAGGAGAACC
>JADDPR010000251.1 GCA_016781775.1 Rubrobacter sp.
TTCTTCAACGCCCACAACGACCTCTTCCAGGAGGTCGCCAAGTACCGGGCGGCGCGGAGGATGTGGGCCAAGATCATGAGGGAGCGCTTCGGCGCGACGGACGAGAAGAGCCTCAAGCTCCGCTTCCACACCCAGACCGCGGGCTCCTCGCTCACCGCCCAGCAGGCCGAGAACAACATCGTGCGCACGACCGTGCAGGCCCTCTCGGCTATTCTCGGGGGCACCCAGAGCCTGCACACCAACGCCTTCGACGAGGCGCTCGCGCTCCCGACGGAGAAGAGCGCGAGGATCGCGCTCAGGACCCAGCAGATTCTGGCGAGCGAGGGCGGGGTTACCGAGACCGCCGATCCCCTGGCCGGCTCCTTCTTCGTCGAGTCCCTCACCGACGCCGTCGAGGAGGAGGCCTGGGGCTACATCGGGCAGATCGACGAGATGGGCGGCTCCGTCAAGGCCATCGAGGAGCGCTACATGCAGCGCGAGATCGAGGAGGCCGCCTACCGCTACCAGCGCGAGGTGGAGAAGGAAGAGCGCATCATCGTCGGCGTGAACCGCTACGAGTCCGACGACGATCCGGAGATGGACCTCCACACCGCCGACGAGACGATCCGGGACCAGCAGACCCAGCGCCTCGAAGAGCTGAAGGAGAGCCGCGACTCGAAGGCCGTCAGGTCTTCCCTGGCCGACCTTAAAAAGGCCGCCGAGGGTACGGACAACCTTCTCTATCCGATGAAGGAGGCCCTCGCCAACCTCGCTACCCTCGGCGAGGTCTCCGACACCCTGCGCGAGGTTTACGGACAGTACCGGCCGTAGGCCAACCGGTCATCTCCCCACGGGGCCTACTCCCGTTTCTCCCGCTACTGTATAGTGCCGCAGGATCGGTTCGAGGTATGGGGGAGAATGTTTCTACGCGCGGTGCCGCGCCACGCATGGTGGATTCTGATTTCCGTTGCATCCGCAGGTCTCTTGCTCTGGGCTTCGGGGGCCGCCGCGCGAACCGCCCCGCCGGGGGAGCCGACGAGCGTGGGTGGCGGGTTCGCCACGGATCGCATCCTCGTCAAGGCGGAGAAGGGAGCTTCGAGGGCGGTCGCGGAAGCCAGCCGGCGGGTCCACGCGAGCTCACGGGGTGAAATCCCGGGTAGCGGCGTCTCGTTGGTCGGGCTGCCCGAGGGGCTACCGGTAGAGGAGGCCATAGAGCGTTACGAGGCCGCGCCGGGGATCGAGTACGCCGAGCGCGACTTCGTGATGACGGAGGCCGCCTTGTTCCCCAGGGACCCCAGGTTCAAGACCCAGTACGGGCTGCACAACAGGGGCCAGACCGGCGGCCGCTCCGACGCGGACGTGGACGCGCCGGAGGCCTGGTCCCTGACGGCCGGTTCCCGCGCCGTCGTGATCGCGGTGGTGGACAGCGGCAACTACACGCGTCACGCGGACCTCAGGGACAACCTCTGGATCAACCCCGGCGAGGTGGCGGGCAACCGCGTCGACGACGACAAGAACGGTTACGTCGACGACGTCAACGGCTGGGATTTCGCCCACAAGGACAACACGCTCTACCACGGGTACGAAGAGGACGACCATGGGACTCACGTGGCCGGAGTCGCCGCCGCCCGCGGCAACAACGGCGTCGGGATCGCCGGGGTGGCCTGGCGTTCGCGGATAATGCCGCTGAAGTACATAGGCCCCGGTGGCTCGGGGTACACCTCCGACGCGGTCGCGGCCATCGACTATGCGATCAAGAAAGGCGCGTCCATCATAAACATCAGCTCGGGCTGCGGTAACTGCTTTAACCAGTCGATGCTCGACGCTATAAAGCGGGCGGATGCGGTCGGGCGTCTGGTCGTGACGACCGCAGGCAACACCGGCCGGAACAACAACGTTACTCCGCGCTACCCCTGCAACTACGCGAGCCCCAACGTCATCTGCGTCGCCGCGACCGACGACCGGGACGTCCTGGCCGGGTTCTCGAATTACGGCTCCTCCACGGTGGATCTCGCGGCCCCCGGCGTCGAGATTCCCGGTACGGTCCCGAACGGCGCTTACGCTACTTTCACCGGCACCTCTCAGGCCGCGCCCCACGTCGCCGGCGTCGCGGCCCTCGTAAAAAGTAAATACCCGGGCCTCA
>JADDPR010000408.1 GCA_016781775.1 Rubrobacter sp.
CGGAGACCGTCTACTCCGTCGAGCACGGCAAGCGCCAGCCCAATCTCAGGACGCTCGGCAAGATAGCCCGAGTGTTGGGCGTCGAGGCCAGGGACCTCTTCGCCTAGCACTACGCGCCTCCCTCCTCTTCGAGGGTCTCCAACGCCTCCAGTACGCTCGGGGCCGCTTCTTCCCAACGCCCGGTATCCTGTTGCCAGTAGTGAAGCACGCTCTTCACCACGGACGGGAAATCCTGAATCTGTTTGCGGAAGTTGTCGCGCGCCATCCGCGGCGCGTTGCCGTATCGGAAGGCCTCGAGGGCTCGTTCTAAGCTGAGCACCGAATCGTAATCGTCATCGTCACCCTTAAAGGTACGATTACGATTACGATCCGACTCGGCGAGGGTGACGACCCTACCGCCGCCCGGCTCCGCCCCCCCCGTGTCCTGCACGACGCCTGCCCGGCGAAGTTGGCTCAACGCGTTCTTGACCGTCCCCTTCGTCAAGGTCCCGCACGCCTCCTGTATTGCGTTCGGTCCCGCCTCACCAAGGGCGCGGACGGCCGCCAGCACGCGGTCTTTCGCGGAGAGCGTCTCCTCCGCGGCGCGGTCGGTGTCCTCCGTCACCACGGCCTCGAGGGTGATCGCGTCGGCGGTGAACGTGGTCCGAACCTCGATGGGCTCGGGCAGCTCGTCGAAGTTGGTCTTCTTCGCCCTGAGCCTCGTGGTGACGGTGTGCGCATCGCGATCGCGGGTGACAAGCTCGATCTGCAGCTGCGTGCGAGAGAGGTTCTCCTTCCACACGGAGCCGTAGGCCCCGAGGGACTGGTTACGCTCGCCGGCGGCGAGGCGGCGCTGGTGGTCTATGAGCACGGGAGTGATACCGTTGGCGACGAAGTCGGCGATGGTCTCGTCGAAGAAGTGGATGATGGTCTCGAAGTCCCCAGGGTTGCCGCTGACGGCCAGCCCGACGGAGTCGATGAAACAGACCTCCACCTCGTGGGCGACGCACTCCTCGAGGACCTGCTGACCGAAGTTCGCCCGTGCGTGCCGGGCGGTGCCGTAGGTGGACATGTAGCGAAGACCAGCGGGCGGCGTGCCCCGCCCGTGACCACGGGCGATGTGGTACGCCCTCCTACCCTGCACGACGGCGTTCAGTTCCCAGTCGGCGTACATGACGGAAGCCGTGATGACCCCGCGCCCGAGAAAGACGTTCGTGTTCTTGTCGGCGATAGCCTGGGCGACCGCGAGCGCGGTCACGGACTTCGTGACGCCCGTGCCGCCGAACCATAGGGCAGGCCACCCGCGGACGATTATCCCTTCCCATACCTCCTCGGGGCGCTCCGGCTCGGGCATCTCGGCGAACGAGATCGACGGGATCCGGGTCTCCTCCGCCCCTTCACCACGATCGTCATCGTCACCGTCATATATAGAGTGACGGTGACGATGACGATCGTCCGAACGAGGCCGCCTGCCGTTTTTCCGATGCCAGTCGTACACCTCGCCGAGGTCCTTGAGGGCGTGCTCGATGGTTCGCCTCCGGTAGTCCGGGCGGTCCCGCCACTTCCGGCGCCGTCCGAGCGCCGAGGCGGAGAAGATGCGCTCCAGCTGCGCGGCGTCCTGCGTCCAGAAGGCGAGCATACCGAGGAGTGCCAGGTCGGCCGACGACTCGTCCCCGCCGTGATAGGCGTGGACGTCGCCGCGGTCGTAGAGGGCCTCGAACTTCGCCGCGTTCTTCGCCTCCCGACACTTCCCGACGACCGCGTCGTCGGTGGCACCAGCGGCACTCCCCTTATAAAGCCGTGCCGCCGTGCCGCTAGCGTGTCCGTTGCTGCCCGGGTCGGAACAATTGCCGACCTGCTGGGCGCGCAGGTGGTCCGCCAGCCTGTCGAGGAAGTCCTGGTCCTTGCTCGGGGTCACAGGACGAGCCCCGTGACCGTGAAGAACCGGTTCCTCCCGTACATCTCGATGGGGCCCTTCCTCACCGCGCCGCCTCGAACCGTGCCCTCGACGATGATGTGGACGCCGGTCCCAGAGGGCGAGGCCTCGACGTAGCCTTCCTGCACGGAGTCGACAAGCTTCTGCGCCCACTCCTCGACCGCTCCGGTCTCCGGGTCGCGGCACTTGTCGAGGTCGATGCCCGCGAACGGGTCGG
>JADDPR010000299.1 GCA_016781775.1 Rubrobacter sp.
CGGCTCGGAGGACTTCATACGGGAGCTTACGCGGCGGGAGGTGTCCGTTCAGCCTGAGAGGAGGCGGAGGAACCTTGCGAGGCTGCTCTCCGCCCAGAAGCGTTCTTCCCTGGAGGCCGAGACGAAGGCGACGTGGCCGCCGTGCGGGGGCGCTGCGAGGGAGATGCGGGGATTGTCGCGGAGTCGCGGGCTGCGTAGGGGCGCAAAGGGGACCAGGGGGTCGTCGTGGGCGTGGATCACGAGGGTCGGAATCCTTATCTCGTTGATCCGGCGGGTCGCGCTGGCGCGGGCGTAGTAGTCGTCCGCGTCGGCGAAGCCGCCGTATGGCGCGGTGTAGTGCTCGTCGAAGTCGCGTACGGTGCGCGTACGGGCGAGGTCGCGTGTGTCGTAGAGGCCGGGGAAGAGCTCTTTCTTTCTCACGACGAGTCGACGGAGGCCGAGGGCGAAGGTCTTCTCGTAGGGGCGGTTCGAGGGCCTCTCGAGGTTCGCGACGGTCGCCGCGAGGTCGAGCGCGGGCGAGACGGCGCAGATGCCCAGGAGGGCCTCCGGCGCCTCCTCCCCCATCTCCCCGGCCATCTTGAGGGCCAGGTTGCCGCCCATGGAGAACCCCGCGACGAGGATGCGAGGGAGCCCATCCCGAGCCGCCAGCTCGCGCACGACGGCCGCGAGGTCGCCGGACATGCCGCTGTGGTAGAGCGTCGGCGTGAGATGCTCCGTCCCGCCGCAGTTGCGCTGGTTCAGCCGCACCACGTTCGCGCCCGCCCGGTAGGCCAGGCGCGCGGCGCCGAGCACGTAGGGGGCGTCCGCCGAGCCCCCGAGCCCGTGCACCAGGACGACGGTGGCGCGGGCGGTACGGTCCCCATGCCAGCGGCAGCGGGCGAGGAGGCGTACCCCGGGCTCGACCTCGAACAGGCGCGCCTCGTCGCCGCGGGTCTGGTCCGGGCGGACGCGGCCCGGCCAGGCCCACGCCGCGAGCGTCTGGGCGTGGCCGCCCGGGAGCAGGGGGTGCGGCCTGAAGGGATGCGCGGAGATCTCGCGCTCCATCTCGCGCAGGCGCTCCGCGCCTCCTTCCACGGGCGCCTTCGCACCGTGCGACTCCAACCTTGCGCCCCCTCTCCCGTGCTCGACGTCGCTAGCATGCCCGATCGGACACGACGCTCAACGCATTGTAAGCGGGCGATGGGCCGAACGTTGGCACGGTCTTGCAAGCGCCGTCCCTCGGGTGCAGACTCTGCGGGAGGTGCGAGGGTTCGTGGACAGGGGCGTGTCGGGAGCGGGCGGTTGAGCGTCCTTTCACGGACGTCGAAGGCCGTCGGGGCGTCCCCCTTCGACGGCCGCTTCGCCCCCAGCCCCACCGGACCGCTCCACCTCGGCAACCTGCGTACCGCCCTCCTCGCGTGGATTTTCGCCCGCTCGGCGGGGGCGCGTTTTCTGGTGCGCATGGAGGATCTGGACCGCTCGCGCGTACGCCCGGGGGTGGAGGAGGCCCAGCTCGCCGACCTCGCGGCCCTCGGGCTCGATTGGGACGGGCCCGTCGTGCGCCAGTCCGAGCGGGGGGCGTTTTACGAGGAGGCCATCGCCCGTCTCGACGCCGAAGGGCTCCTCTATCCTTGCTACTGCACGCGCGCCGAGATCCGCGCCGCGGTCTCCGCCCCGCACGGCATCGCCGCCTCGGATCTCTACCCCGGCACCTGCCGCGAGATCTCGGCGTCCGAGCGAGCGAAGAGGGAGGCGTCGGGGCGGCCGCCCGCCTTGAGGGTGCGCGCGCACGGGGCAAAGGTCGCGTTCGAGGACCGGCTGCTCGGGCACCGGGAGGGCGAGGTCGACGATTTCGTGGTCCGCCGCAACGACGGCACCCCCGCCTACCAGCTCGCCGTTGTGGTGGATGATTGGGATCAGGGGGTGGGCGAGGTGGTGCGCGGCGCGGACCTCGTCGACTCCACCCCGCGCCAGATCCTCCTCTACAACCTGCTCGGCCTCCCCGCCCCCCGCTACGCCCACGCCCCCCTCGTACTCGGCCCGGACGGGCAGCGCCTCGCCAAGCGCCACGGCGCCGTGACGCTCGCCGACCGACGGGAGGCGGGAGAGACGCCGCAGGAGATACTCACGTGGATGGCTACCTCGCTCGGCCTGGCCGAACCCGGAGAGAAGCCGAGCCTCCCTATCCTGCTGGCGCGCTTCGACCCGGCCTGCCTGCCGCGCGAACCGACGATCTGGAGCCCAACCCTCGCGACTTGAGCGATGGTCCGCGCTGCTCGGCAACGGGGCGGATTACGCAGCGACGGACCTCGTAGCGACCGGGTGAACGACCCGGGACGGGTGGAGGCGGCTCGGGGTGAATCACCCGCGAGGGGAAGACCGCCAGCGTGTGTTGCTAGCGCCGATCCAGCGACCAGGACCGGATGCGGCGCAGGGTCGGCCCGAGGTTGGTTTCCTCGTAGTCGAGGTGCGAGGTCAGGTGCTCCGCGAGCCGGCGCAGCCCATCCGCGAGGTCCGCGCGGGAGGGCTCGTCGTCGTCGACCCGACGTGCCGCCGTCTCGACGGCATCCAGGTGCTCGGAGACGAGCCTGTGGTCGGCCTCGAGCCGGTCGATAACGGGGTGCAGCTCCGGGTTCACGCCGCGCAAGGCGGGGAACCAGTGTGTGTCCTCGTGGTTGTGGTGCAGATGCACGAAGTAGCAGTACTGCATGCAGCTCTCCCGCAACCTCCAGAGGAGGCTCGTGGAGGCGAGCTTGTCCACGCTGGCCCGAATCTGCTCGGCCGGCGCCCCGCCGGTGACCTGGTCTACGAGCACCGAGACCGTGTCGAGGCTCTGGCGGATCATGCCGTGGATGAAGAGCAACTCCTCGTACAACGCCTCGCCGCGCGGATGCGTCGCCCCCTCGTTGACCATCGACACAAAAACCCTCCCTAACGCCCTGCCATCTCGACGGCGGCTCCGGCCTCTCGCGATCGGCCGTGCCTCACCTTCCCCAGATTCGGCACGAAGCCCGTCTGCCGGCGGCAGACCGGTGGACGCGTGCCGAGGAGGGGTACGCAAGCAACCGGCTCTTCTGCCGGTTCACCCATAGGTTACGCCATCTCGGGAGCGGAAACGAGGGGGAGCTTACACAAACCTCCGTCGGGTGCGAACACGCGTCGGGTCCGGCAGCCAGGGTGCCTTCGATGTTTCTTTATTGTGACAATGCGTACAATACTGTCGGGGAAAGTCGAGGCAAGGAGGTAAGCCTGGTGCAGACGGTCATCGACAGCGGGTTACACATCGATAGCGGGCTGCTCTGCGGCCTGGAGGCCATGAGCGAGATAAGGGAGCTGCTTGACGAGCTTTACGGAGACCTTGCTTAAGGAGGCTTAGGGTCACGGAGCACGAAGGGGTCGTGCAACCCCGTCCCCTTCGTGCTCCTACCGATGGTTGAGCGAGTTCTTTCCCTCGAGAATCCGCCGCTGATTCTGGGGCAACGGCCTCTCAGCCCGTCTCTCCCTGCTTGGGCGTGTAGTGCCGCCTCAACCAGCGGCTAAGCCCGTCGAGGCCGGGGAACAGCACCCTTTCGGTGACGTTCGCCTGGTCCAGCTTGTCGCGGATCTCCCACTTCAACTCGGCGGGGATCACGACCTTCTTCCACAGGTGGGGGCGCCCTTCCAACCACTCATCCAACCTCGTCTTGGGGTCGGCCATGATGGAGAGGAGCGCGTACTGGTTGACGATACGCTCGTCGATCGACGGTGGTTCCAGAAAACCCAGAAAGTCTTCGGATTGCATCTGGTTGAGGTCTTCCAGGGTCCCGACCACCCCGGAGAGCATCTCGACCGTGAGGGTGTTGGAGCCCTCCTCCTCCAAAGCGGCCGTAAGCTTCTTCGGCAGCAGCTTGTGGACCTTCACGTAGTCGACGACCCAGATCGCCGCGTCGGCGCCGTACCTCTCCATGTCCGACGTGGCGAAGTGCATCGCGACGAAGGGCGAGAACGTCCAGTCGAGGAGCCGCGTGGGGAGACCGTGGTGTTTGGCCACCGAGAGCCAGTACCACAGGTCGTCCTTTTCGACGACGTCCCGCTGCGCGTACTTACGAAAGTTCCTCAGGAGATGGCGCTCCAGGTTCTCGATGTCGCCCCCGAGGCGCGTTATGCTCGTCATCAAGGGGTAAGCCGCATCGTCGGTCCCCCGGAAGGCGTAATCGGAGCGAAAGCGCCCCAACTCCTCGTTCCAAGAGTCCTCGAACAACCTCTCCTGCAGCTCCTCCCAACTCCGAATTCTTATCTCGTTCATGCCCCGTTCTTACCCCGTAACCCGCGAAATAGAGCGGTCGAGAAGAGAATCAACCTTTTGCGTAAGGCATCGTGACGGAGGGGTGGTGGGCATCGAAGGCTCCCCTCGCTCCCCTCGTGCGGTGGCGCGCCCGGCGCCCAAGCACCCGAAGCTCGGGATGGGTTGGAAACGCCACCTCGCAGGGGGCGCCTGCGCGGTCTCCACGCATGCGCCCCTGCCGTATCGTCCTACAGCGCTCCTACTGCCTCCCCGGTCCCGACGGCCCGGCCGTTCGGGGACTGCGCGAGGCCCAGGATCTCGTCCATCGCCCGGCCGAGCTCCGATGCGCAGTCGTCGGCCACGTCCTGCCGCCGGTAGGCCACGTGGGCGTCGGGGCGCACGAGCACGCAGCCGCTCTCCCCGACGCCGGAGAGGCGCGCCCAGTCGTTGTAGAGGTCTTCCACCTCGCGGCCGGGCCCGATGACGAAGCACGAGATCTCGACGCCGGTCTGCCCCGAGTCCTCCCTCGCGGCATCGGCCCAGGCCTCGCCCCCGATGCCGGTGAGGAGGGCGAACCTCCCCTTGCCGGCGAGGTCGAGGGTGCTGACGGTCTCCCCCTAGCGCCCGAGCCAGAGGTGCGGCAGGCGCGCCGGGCCAGGTGGTCGGGTGGTAGTAGAGCTCCGGGTCACGGTCGTAGGCGGGCTCCGGCGTACCGTCGGGGACCACGGCCGCCGAGCGGTAGTGGTGGTTGAACTCGACGCCGTGGCAGTTGAACTCGTAGTCCTTGAGCTCGATTGCCCGGCGCAGCTTCTCCCGCTGCTCGGCGGCCTCGGGCGTGGCCCCTTTCCGCGCCTCCATGTTGGCGAGCATCTGCTCCTCGTCCCCGGTCTGCGCGAGGCCGAGGGCCTCGAAGATCGGGCCGAACTCCTCGATGCTCTTGTTTGCGCGCTCGACGATCTGCTTGCCCACCGGCGCCCGCTCCTCGTCGTAGGAGCGGAGGAGGGACGGGGCCGCCTTGCCCTCGAGGACGAGGGCGAGCTTCCAGGCGAGGTTGTAAGCATCCTGGATGGAGGTGTTCGAGCCGAGGCCGTTGGAGGGCGGGTGGCGGTGGCAGGCGTCGCCCATGCAGAAGACGCGCCCGGTCGAGTAGCGCGTCATGTACGCGCGGTTGTTTGTCCACAGGGAGATGGACTTTATCTCTATGGGGATCGTGTCGTCGCCGATGAGGTTGTGGGCGATCCTCTTCGCCTCCTCCTCGTCGACGTCGGGCGGCGGCCCGTTTATGTCGTAGCCCCAGAGGATCAACTACTCGTCCCAGGGGCGCACCATGCGCACGAGGCCCATCCCGATGCCGCCGATGTCCGAACCGGGCTGCAACACCCAGTAGAGCACGCTCGGCCGGTGGGCGACGTAGCGGCTGAGGTCGGCGCGCAGCACGATGTTCATGCTGCCCGCGATGCCCATGCGCCCCTCCATCGGCAGCCCTATGTCCTCGGCGACCTTGCTCCGGCCGCCGTCGGCGCCGAGCAGGTAACGAGCGCGGATCCCGTAGGTCTCTCCGGAGGCGCGGTCGCGCACCGTCGCGGTCACGCCGTCTTCGTCCTGCTCCAGAGACAGGTACTCGGTGTCGAAGCGGATCTTCGTGCCGCGGGAGGCGGCGCCCGTGAGGAGTATCGGCTCGAAGAGGTCCTGCGGGAGGTCGCAGATCCTCGACGGGCTGGCGAGGTCGTAATCCGCCTTACGGCTGGGGTGGGTGCCCCAGGTGCGCAAGCGGCCCAGCTCTTCGCCCGCGAGGCTGACGCAGAACGACTGGTCGCCCATCAGATTCTGGGGCGTGGCCTTCTCGATCACGGCCTCTTCCAGGCCCATGTCGCGCAAGATCTCCACGGTGCGCTGGTTTGTGATGTGCGCCCTCGGGGTGTTCGAGAGCCAGCGGTACTTCTCCACGACGACGTTCTCCACGCCGTACTCGCTCAGAAAGAGCGCGGCGGACAACCCCGCAGGCCCCGCCCCGACGATAAGGACGTCCGTCTCGACCGTAACGTTCAAGTTCTCCTCCGTCATCCCCTGGTAGTGTCGGTGGTCGTGCCGTCGGTATCTGCGCCTCGCGCGGAACCGTTCCCTTCCGACCGTGCGAGCACGATGTCGTAGCTCATGGTGTAGAAGGGCACTTGCATCTGCCTGCCGTCCGGGGCGACACCGGGCTCGTGGCGCTCGAAGCTCGTGATGAGGGAGCTCTTCACCCCGAAGACCGCGTCGGAGTCGAGGTGCTCGTCGCCGTCCTCGAAGACGTGGGTCGTGAGCTTCTCGTATCCTTGTGCCTCGACCATGAAGTGGACGTGCGCCGGTCGCATCGGGCTGCGGCCCGCGGCCTTCAGGAGGTCCCCCACCGGCCCGTCGTCCGGGATCGGGTAAGCCTCCGGCCTTACCGACCAGAACCGGTAGTGCCCCTCGTCGTCCGAGAAGAGGTGACCGCGGCCGCGCGCCTCCGATAGGTCGTCGTACTGGACGTCGTAGAAGCCCTCGTCGTCGGCCTCTGCCAGACCTCGATCCGGGCCCCGGGGATCGGCTCGCCGGCGACCGAGAGCACCCGGCCTTGCATGAGGCACGGCTCGCCGGGGGCGCCGTTGGCGATGTCGTGGCCGTTCTCGTAGCGGGGCGAATTCTCGACGAAGAAGGGGCCGAAGACGGTGGAGTCCGTGGCTTCTTCGGGCTTGCGGTTGTTCAGCCCGACCACCAGCATCGAGACGCCCAGCACGTCCGAGAGCAGGATGAATTCCTGGCGGTTGTCGTCGGTGATGTGGCCGGAGCGGGTGAGGAAGTCTATCCCCCCAAACCACTCCTCCTCGGTGAGCTTCACCTCGCTTACGAACGCGTGAAGGTGCTTAACGAGGCTCTGTGCCACCTCCTTGAACCGCTCGGACCCCGCGCCCTCGAAGCTCTCCAGCACCGCCCGCGTCAGGTCCTCATCGGCGAGGTTACGGGTGCCGTTCGTCGCCTCTTTACCCTGATCCAAGACTGCTCCTTACTTGTCGCGTGTCGTGTTCCCGCCCGTTCGCTCGCGCATGTGCCATGCTTACGCCCTCCTTCGGGACACGGTAGCGGGGCGGCGGCCCGAGTAGGCGCCCTCGAGGATGGCGCGGATGTCCTCCTCGTTCACGGGGCGGGGGTTGTCCTCTGGCACCGTCTCAAGCACCAGAGAGACCGCCTCGTCGAGGTCTTCCTCCCTCATGCCGACGTCCTCGAGCGCGGTCGGCGCTCCGATACCTTCGATCAGGTCGAAGATGCCGGCCGCGGCTCCCCCGTCGTCCGTGGTCCCGTTCGCGGCGTCGTCTCTGGCTCCGCCGAGGGCGCGGGCCACCCTTCCCATGGCCTGCGGGACCGCCGGCTCGTTGAAGGCGACGACGTGCGGGAGGATTATCGTGTGCGTGTCGGCGTGGGGCAGGTCGTAGGCGCCACCGAGGACGTGGCAGATCTTGTGGTGCAGCCCGGACCCCGCGACCGCGAACGCCGCCCCCGCGAGGTAAGCCCCGTAAAGGGTCTCCGAGCGGCCGTCGAGGTCCTCGGGGCTCCTTACGGCCACGGGGATGCCGCGCGCGAGCGCCCTCACGCCTTCCTCCGCGACGAGGGAGGTGATCGGGTTTGCCCCCGGCGCGTAGAAGGCCTCGACGCAGTGGGCCATCGCGTTGATCGCGCTCGGCCCCGTGATGGACGGGGGCAAGGAGAAGGTGAGCTCGGGGTCGTAGACGACGACCTTCGGCAAGACGTCCGGCGAGCTCCCGGTGGTCTTTCGCTGCGCCTCGGTCATGCCCCACACCGGGGTCATCTCCGAGCCCGCGTAAGTGGTTGGCACGGCCACGATCGGGAGCCCGCTCTCGAGCGCGACCGCCTTGGCCGTGCCGCTCGTCGAGCCTCCGCCCACGCAGAGCAAGCAGTCGGCCCCGAGCCTTCCCGCTGACTCCCTCGCCGCCCCGGCGACCTCGACGGGGACGTGCGGCCGGACCCCGCTAAAGACGCCGACGACGCGGTCGCCCAGAGGCCCTGCGAGCTCCTCCGCCAACGGCCTCTCCCCCTCGGCGGCGACGAGCAGGATGCGCTCCACGCCGAGCCGGTCCACCTCACCAGCGAGGTCCTTCCGGCTCGCGCCCGCTCCGAACACGACCCTACCGGGCAGGGCCTCGTAAACGAAAGATCTCATGTCTTCGCCTCTCTATTGGATTAAAGCGCAGGGAGTAGTTTGGCACGGCGCTCGTCCCCCCCACCGGCGCGGCGGAGGGTCCGGGACCTCCCGCAGGGCGCCGGAGCCGCCATCCCCGAGAACCAGAAGCTGCTGCGCTCTTCTACCCGCGCTGTCGAGCTCTCTTCTCAACCCCCGGAGGGATCGAGCGCCGCCTCC
>JADDPR010000525.1 GCA_016781775.1 Rubrobacter sp.
CATCGTGAGTGGCACAACGAATGGGGTCCGGTCAGACGTGCATCGCGAGGTAGGTCTCTCTGGCTGGTGGACTGAGCTGTAGCTGCGATGAGGGAAGGGCTGCCGAGGACGGTCGTTATCTTGTCGACATGCGCCTTCGCGCTGGCGCTCGTGGACCTGATGTTGTGGTTTCGCATACTTCGCTTCCTCGAGCCCGCCCCGCGCCGTCCTGGACCGCGTTGGGGTGCTGCCCGCGTTGTTTTGCTGACGGCGGGGCTGTCCGGGCCTGTAAGCCTCACGTCGGGGATGCTCGTGCTCCACCACAAGCGCGAGCCGTACGGCACGGGCGAAGAGGTCATCTTCCGTGTCTGCCTTATCGTCTCGACCGGTATCCTGTTGTGCAGCGGCCCCTGGGCACTCGCCATACTCGTGTTCGGCTAAAACGGGGAGGGTGGGTGCAGGCTTTTTGGGTACCTTGCCCCCTACGTCGGCAAGAAGGCCAAGGAATCGGCTGGCCGTTGCAGAACGCTATACTCTTCGAACCAAAGCTGAGATCGAGAGGAGCGCCCATGGCCGAGGTGGTCGAGAAGCTTACAAAGAAGAGCGAGGACCCGAGCAAGTGGTACCTCCAACTGGTCCGTATGGCGAAGCTTGCGGACTACGGTCCCGTGCGAGGGACTTTCGCCATCCGGCCCTACGGGTTCGCGCTCTGGGAACGCATTCAGGCTGACCTCGACGCCCGCTTCAAGGCCACCGGGCACCAGAACGCCTACTTCCCGCTCCTCATCCCCGAGAGCTACTTGAAGAGGGAGGCCGAGGTTGTCGAGGCCTTCGACCCCGAGCTCGCTTGGGTGACGATAGGGGGTAGGGAGGACCTCGAAGAGCGTCTCGCCGTCCGCCCGACCTCGGAGAGCATAATCTGCGACTTCTACAGCAACTGGGTCCAGAGCTACCGCGACCTCCCCGTCCTCATAAACCAGTGGTGCAACGTGATGCGCTGGGAGAAGGTGACGCGCCCGTTTCT
Organism: Rubrobacter sp.; assembly: GCA_016781775.1. GTDB lineage: Bacteria > Actinomycetota > Rubrobacteria > Rubrobacterales > Rubrobacteraceae > Rubrobacter_F. The sequence continues at coordinate 1,004 of JADDPR010000525.1, forward strand.
GCGCACCGCCGAGTTCCTCTGGCAGGAGGGTCACACCGTCCACGCCACCGCCGAGGAGTCTCGCGAAGAGGCGCTCAGGATGCAGCGGGTCTACCGCGACTGCTTCTATGAAAACCTCGCGATCCCGGTGCTCGACGGCGCCAAGAGCCCTTCGGAGAGGTTCCCCGGCGCCATCGAGACGTTCACGTGCGAGGGCCTTATGGGAGACGGACGGGCCTTGCAGGCGGCGACGAGCCACGACCTCGGGCAGAACTTCTCCCGCGCCTTCGACATAACCTTTCTCGACGAGAACCAGGAGAGGCAGTACGCGCACCAGACCTCCTGGGGCTTCTCCACAAGGGTCATCGGCGGGCTCATCCTCGTGCACGGCGACGACCGGGGGCTGAAGATACCGCCGAAGCTCGCGCCCACGGAGGCCGTGATCGTGCCGATCTGGCGGGGCAACAGCAAGGGCGAGGTACGCCGCGAGGCCGAGGGGCTCTACATCGAGCTCAAGGCGGCGGGCTTCCGGATGGAGATCGACCTCGACGAGGAGCACTCCCCAGGCTACAAGTTCAACGAGCACGAGCTCCGCGGCGTGCCTGTCCGCATCGAGCTCGGGCCCAAGGACATCGAGAACGACCAGGTGGTGCTGGCGCGCCGGGACGTCGCCGGCAAGGAGGGGAAAGAGTTTGTCTCCAGGGCCGAGCTTGCGGGGAGGCTCAGGGAGCTTCTCGGGGAGATCCAGGAGAGCATGCTCCGCCGGGCCACCGAGTTTCGCGAGGAGAACACCCGCAGGGCCGAGTCCTACGGGGAGTTCAAGGAGATCATCGAGGAGAAGCGCGGCTTCGTCCTCGCTCCCTGGGACGGCGACCCGGCGACGGAGGCGAAGATAAAGGAGGAGACGAAGGCCACGATCCGCCTCCTCCCCTTCGAGCGGGAGGAGGGCAAGGACCTCGTCTCCGGCAAGCCCGGCAGGACCGCCGTCTTCGCCCGGGCGTACTGATCCGCCCTTGACGGTCGGGGGGGCGGTGCTTTAGCATCCTCCCTTAGCGCGGACTCGCATCGAGAGCGGCGGAGGGAACTGGCCCCGAGAAACCGCGGCAACCGGCGGAGAGTATTCTCCCCTTGGGAACGCTCCCGCAAGGTGCCAAGTCCAGCAGGACGCAGGAGTTTGTTGAGCGTCCTGGAAGATGTGGAGAGCCGATCACTTGAGGCCTCCTCTACGGAGCGGGTTGCGCGTAAGGCGGAGCGAGGGGATAAGAACCCTCGTAGTCGCCACTGCGTAAGGACGCGACGGACGAAGGAGGCTACATTACTACGAAGCATGACACCAGAGCCGGGGGCCGGGGCTAACGCGGCTCCGGCCCGACCGGGCAAAAACTACCACCCCATAGGCTCCTTCGAGCCGGAGAAGGGCGGCTACCTCCCCGAGGTCAGGCTGGCCTACGAGACCTGGGGCGAGTTGGACGAGACGGGCGAGAACGCCGTGCTCGTGCTCCACGCCCTGACCGGCGACTCGCACTGTTCCGGGGGGCCTTCGGACGCGTACAAGCGCGGCGGTTGGTGGGACGAGATGGTCGGGCCGGGGCGCGTGATAGACACGGAAGAGAACTTCGTCGTCTGCTCGAACGTGCTCGGCGGCTGCTCCGGCAGCACGGGGCCGGCCTCGGTAGACCCCAAGACGAGACGGCCGTACGGCATGCGCTTCCCCGTGATCACCATCCGGGACATCGTGCGGGCGCAGCGGCGGCTCCTGGATTCTCTGGGGGTTCGCAAGCTGCGGGCGGTCGTCGGGGGGTCCATCGGGGGGCAGCAGGCGCTCGAGTGGGCGGTAGAGTTTCCGGGCTTTCTCGAGAAGGCCGTGCCGGTCGCTTCCACGGGGGCCTTGGGTCCGCAGGGGATCGCGATGAGCGAGATCGGGCGTCGGGCCATCATGGCCGACCCGAACTGGCGCGGCGGCGACTACTACGGCGAGACCGAGCCCGAGACGGGCCTGGCGATCGCGCGCATGGCCGGGATGGTCACATACCAGAGCGCGCCGGGCATGTGGGAGCGGTTCGGAAGGCGGCCCGCGAGCCGTCCGCCGCTCTACGAGGAGTTCGGCGGGATGTTCGAGGTCGAGGGGTACCTGCACTACCAGGGTCAGGACCTCGCCGGACGCTTCGACGCCAACTCGTACCTGTACCTGACGCGCGCGATGGACCTGTACGACGCTGGCGCGGGGTACGCCTCGCGCGAGGAGGCGTACCGGAGGATCGAGGCCGACGTCCTCTTTGTCGGGGTTTCGAGCGACTGGCTCTTCCCGGCGTCGGAGGTGCGTGCGACCGCCGAGGAAGCGAGGCGGGCCGGGGCCAACGTACGGTACGAGGAGATGGAGTCCCAGAACGGGCACGACGCGTTCTTGAAGGACTGGGACGAGCTAAGGGCGGCCGTCGGGCCGTTCTTAAACGACTAGGAGGTAGGGAAGATGACCGAGACCGCAGACGGCAAGGTCCAGCAGGAGCGCCAGTACGGCTTCGATACCCTGGCGCTGCACGCCGGGCAGGAGGTCGACGCCACGACGGCGGCGCGGGCCGTCCCGATCTACCAGTCCACCTCCTACGTCTTCCGCGACACCGAGCACGCCGCGAACCTCTTCTCGCTCGCCGAGGAGGGGAACATCTACACCCGCATCATGAACCCCACCACGGACGTCTTCGAGAAGCGCGTCGCCGCGCTCGAGGGGGGCGTGGGGGCTTTGGCGACGGCCTCGGGGCAGGCGGCGGAGACGCTCTCGATCCTGAACATCGCGGGGGCGGGGGACGAGATCGTCTCCTCGGCCGGCCTCTACGGGGGCACCTACAATCTCTTCCACTACACCCTGCCGAAGATCGGCATCACGGTGCGCTTCGTGGAGGGGAACGACCCGGAGGCGTTCCGCGCGGCGATCAACGAGAAGACCAAGGCGATCTACTCCGAGACCGTCGGCAACCCCCAGCTCAACACCCTGAACATCGAGGGGATAGCCGCCGTCGCCCACGAGGCGGGCATCCCCCTGATCGTGGACAACACGCTGCCGTCCCCGTACCTCGTCAACCCCCTCAAGCACGGGGCGGACATCGTGGTAGAGTCGGCGACGAAGTTTATCGGCGGGCACGGGACGACGATCGGCGGCGTGATCGTGGACGGCGGTAATTTCCCCTGGGACAACGGGAAGTTCCCCGAATTCACCGAGCCCGACCCGTCGTACCACGGGCTGGAGATCTACCCGACCCTGGGCGAGGTCTCGTACATCATGAAAGCCCGCATCCAGATGCTCCGCGACTACGGTCCGGCCCTGAGCCCGTTCAACAGCTTCATGCTGATACAGGGCCTGGAGACGCTGCCCTTGCGGATGGAGCGGCACTCGCAGAACGCGATGGCCGTCGCCGAGTTCCTGCAGGGGCACGAGAAGGTTAACTGGGTGAACTACCCTGGGCTGCCGAGCCACCCGACGCACGAGCTCGCGAAGAAGTACCACCGGGAGGGGATGTTCGGCGCGATCCTGGGCTTCGGGATCGAGGGCGGCCTGGAAGCCGGGAGGAAGTTTATCGACCGGTTGAAGCTGCACAGCCTGCTGGCGAACGTGGGGGACGCGAAGAGCCTCGTGATACACCCGGCCTCGACCACCCACTCCCAGCTCTCCGTGGACGAGCAGAAGACCACGGGCGTTACGGACGATTACATCCGCCTCTCCGTCGGGCTGGAGAGCATCGAGGACATCCTGGCGGACCTGGACCAGGCGTTGAACGGAGCGTGAACGGATTGAGGAACGATAACCCCCTGGTAATAAAGTTCGGGGGAACCTCCGTCGGCGGCGGGGCGCAGTTTCTCCGCGCCGCCGGCATAGTGGCGGACGCCGCCGCAACCCGGCCCGTGGCGGTCGTGGTCTCGGCGATGTCCGGTACCACCGACACCCTCCTCGGATACGCCGACCTGACGGGGGACGGGGCGCCCCGGGAGGGCTCCCTCGCGGAGCTACACCGCACCCTCGCCAGCCGCCACCTCGAGGCCGCCCGCGAGGCCGTCTCGCCGGAGCTCTTGCCCGGGGTGGAGCGCCGGGTGCTGGAGCTTCTGCGAGAGCTTGTCGAGGCGATAGGGGCGCCGGACGCCAACGGTCCGGTCGCCCGACGCGGCCGGATCGCCGTCTTCGGCGAGCGGCTCTCGGCCGCCATCCTCGCCGGGGCGATAAGCAGCAAGGGAGCGCCGGCCTCCGTCGTCGCCGAAGACCCGATCTCTACGGCCTCCGGATTCGCCGAGGCCGAGGTGGACGCGGAAGGCACCCGTGAGCGATGTTCTCGCTTCGTCGCGCCCCTCCTCGACGGAGGACGCGTCGCCGTCGTGCCGGGGTTTGTCGGGCGCTCGCCCGAGGGGCTGCCCACGACTCTGGGGCGCGGCGGCTCCGATCTCTCGGCGACGGTGGTCGGGCGGGGCATCGGGGCTCGGGAAGTCTGGATCATGTCGGACGTCGACGGCGTCCTCGACGCCGACCCGCGCCTCGTGCCGAACGCCGCGCTGCTGCCCCGCCTCTCCTACCGCGAGGCGGGGGACTTCGCGGAGCTAGGGGCGAAGGTCCTCCACCCGAGGACGATGGAGCCCGCCGCCGAGGTCGGCATGGAGGTGCTCGTCCGAAGCACGTTCAACCCAAATAATCCGGGTACTCGCGTCACGGGCTCGGAGGAAGAGGGGGGCGTCCGTTGCATCGCCCTGCGTTCGAGCCTCTCGGTAGAGCTTCCGTGCGCTACGGGACACCGTCGGGAGGCCTCCGCGGTGATCTGCATCGGCTCGCCGGAGAAGCGGGACCTGCGTCGCGGCGAGGAGATTCTGCGCCGGGCCGGCATCAGTCCCATCCAGGCCGGCATCGCCGCCGCGGGCCTCGTCTTCGTCGTCTTCGCCGAGAAGTCCGAGGAAGCTCTCAGGGTGCTGCACGAGGGCCTCGTCTCTCGCGACGAGATGGCCGCCGAGGAGGTCGCGTGAAGCGCGTAGAGATCGTTCAGTTGGGCCTGGGGTACGTCGGCCGGGCTGTCGCCCAGATCGTGATAGAGGAGCGAAAGCGCTGGATGGAGAGCCTCGGGTTGGACCTCCGCTACCGGGCCGTCGCCGACACCTCCGGCGCGCTGGTCGGCGAGGAGCTGTTGCCGCAGGCGATCCGGCTGAAAGAGGATGGCGGGAAGCTCTCGGAGCTCGGGGTGGAGCCGGTCGAGGACGTGCTGGAGGCCGAGCCGGAGGAGGGCGTCACCCGGATCGTCGTGGACCTCGCGGTACACGGCGGCACCTTCGACCTCGACCTCCTGGGCGTGCGCAACGGCTCTTGCCTTGTGCTCTCGAACAAGGGCCCGCTCTCCGGGGACTCGGGGCAGTACGAGAGCCTGATCGAGGCGGCCGGCGACAGGCTCTGGTACGAGGCGACCGTCGGCGCCGGGATGCCGATCATCTCGACCCTCAAGGGGCTCGTGGACACGGGCGACGAGGTTGTGGAGATACAGGCAAGCCCGAGCGGCACTCTGGGCTTCATCATGAGCGCGGTGGAGGAGGGCAAGTCGTTCTCCGAGGCCGTCAAGGAGGCGGTCGCGTTACACTATGCCGAGCCCGATCCCCGCGACGACCTCTCGGGGCTCGACGTGGCGAGAAAGGCGATCATCCTCGCCCGCACGATGGGGCGGGAGATCGAGCCTTCGGAGATCCCCTACGAGTCGCTCGTCCCCGACGGCCTGGAGGAGGTCCCGCTCCCGGAGTTTATGGAGCGCCTGCCGGAGGCGGACGAGGAGTTCGCCGCACGGATGCGCTCGGTGGGGGAGAACCACATGCTCCGCTATCTCGCCCGCATCCCGGCCGAGGGGCCGATAGAGGTCGGGCTGACGGAGGCGGCGATCGAGACGCCGTTCGGACCCATAAACGGCCCCGAGAACGTCTTCGACTTCCGCACCCGCCGCTACTCGGACGTGACCCTCACGGTTACAGGCCCGGGGGCGGGGCCGGAGCGGACGGCGAGCGGGGTAGTCGGGGATATGCTGGATATCGTACGCAAGATCGTAAGAAACGAGGAGGATTAGCATGAGCGAGGGGTACACGGTCGCCGTGGTCGGCGCCGGTCTTGTAGGCGAGAGGCTGGTCGCGGAGCTCAGGAGGCGGAACTTCCCCCTCAAGGAGCTACGCGTCCTGGCCCGGAGCGCCCGCACGGCGGTCCTGGACGGGGAGACCTTTGAGGTCGGGGTGGCGGAACCGGAAGCCTTCGAAGGGGTGGACATCGCGCTCTTCGCCGGGACCGAGGGCGAGAAGGGGGCCGCGGTCCAGCTCGCGCGCGAGGCGACGGCGCGAGGGGCCATCGTCATAGATAACGGGAGCGACTTCAGGCTCGAACCAGACGTGCCGCTCGTGGTGCCGGAGGTCAACGCCGACGCGGCGCGCGAGCACGACGGGATCGTCGCCAACGGCAACTGCTCGACCATCCAGATGGTCGTCACGCTCGCCCCCATAGCGCGCCAGTTCGGCCTGAAGAAGGTCGTCGTCTCGACATATCAGGCGGTCTCGGGCGCGGGCAGGAGCGGGGTAGAGGCGCTGGAGAACGGCCAGGGCGACGCTTTCCCGAAGCCGATCGCCGGGAACGCGATCCCTCTTATCGGGGGCATCGGCGAGGACGGCTACACCTCCGAGGAGCGGAAGATGAAGCTCGAGTCGCGCAAGATCCTCGGCCTCCCCGACCTCGAGGTACACGCGACCGCCGTCCGGATCCCCGTCCACACGGGCCACTCCGAGAGCATCTACATCGAGACGGAGAAGGAGGCGACCCTGGAGGGTGTCCTGAAGGCCCTGCGTTCGGCGCCGGGCGTTACGTTCTCCGGCGACGCGAACGACTTCCCGACCCCGCTCGAGACCGCGGGCGAGCCGGGCGTCTTCGTGGGCCGGGTGCGCGTCTCGGGGAACGCGATCGAGTACTGGTGCGTCTCGGACAACCTGCTCAAGGGCGCGGCCACGAACGCCGTCCAGATCGCGGAGACCCTCGTCGGCGCGAAGGTGTAAATGCCGGAACGTACCACGCCCGAGCCGCCCGTCGAGATCCGGGCGGCCACGGAGGATGACGTCCCGCTCATCATCTCCTTTATAAGGGAGCTTGCGGAGTACGAGCGCCTCTCCCACGAGGTCGTCGCGACGGAGGACGTGCTCCGCGAGTCCCTCTTCGGGGAGCGGACGGGGGCTGAGGTCTTGGTCTGCTACCTCGAGGGTACCCCGGCGGGCTTCGCCCTCTTCTTCTACAACTTCTCTACGTTCCTAGGTAGGCCTGGCCTCTACCTGGAGGACCTCTTCGTAAAGCCCGAGATGCGAGGGCGTGGCCTGGGCCGCGCCCTCCTCGTCCACCTCGCACAGCTCGCCAGGGACCGCGGCTGCGGCCGGATGGAATGGTCGGTCCTCGACTGGAACGAGCCTGCGATCAAGCTCTACAAGGGCATCGGCGCCGTACCGATGGACGAGTGGACGGTTTATCGCGTCACCGGGGAGGCGCTGGAGGATCTGGCCGCCGGAGGATAAGCCCGTCGCCACGTCCTCCGGTCCCCCGCTCACCGGAAGCCACTAAAAGCCACCTCCGCCCGTACTACTGCCTCCGTAGCACCGAACCCTCGCC
>JADDPR010000329.1 GCA_016781775.1 Rubrobacter sp.
CGCCTCGAGCGCGGCCTCCATAAGCTCGTCCTCGTCCACGGAGTCCTTGGGGACCAGGATCACGCCCTTCCTCTCGAAGAGGTAGGCGACCGACCCGCTCGTCCCGAGTTTTCCCCCGTTCTTGGAGAAGACGTAACGGACGTCGGAGGCCGTCCTGTTCCTGTTGTCCGTGAGGACGTCGACGAGCACCGCGACCCCGCCCGGGGCGTAGCCCTCGTAGGTGATCCGCTCGTACGTCTCGCCGTCGGCGCCCGCGCCCGTCCCCTTGTCTATCGCCCGCTGGATGTTGTCGTTGGGCATGTTGGCGCCCTTGGCCTTCTGGACCGCGAGCCCCAGGGCCGGGTTCATCTCCGGGTCGCCGCCCCCCTCGCGCGCCGCCACGGTGATCGCCTTGGAGAGCTTCCCGAAGAGCGCCCCGCGCTTCGCGTCGGCAGCACCCTTCTTACGTTTGATAGTGGACCATTTGGAATGTCCGCTCATATGCCGCACACCTCCCGTAAAAAGTACTCGTGGAACCTCACGTCGTCCGTCAGCTCGGGGTGGAAAGCCGTAACGAGGATGTTCTCCCCCTTCGCCGCGACGATCCTCTCCCCCACCTTCCCTAAGACTTCTACCCCGGGACCGACGTCCTCAAAGAACGGCGCCCGGATAAACACCCCGGTGAACGGTCGGTCGAACCCCTCGACGTCGAGGTCGGCCTCGAAGGAATGGACCTGCCTCCCGAACCCGTTGCGCTCGACGAGCGCGTTCATCAGCCCGAGAAGGGGCTGCCTGCCGCCCGTCGTCGCCGAGGCCGCGAGCACCATCCCCGCGCACGTCCCCCACACGGGGCCGCCCTTGTAGAAGTAGCTTCTTATGCCGTCCAGAAGCCCCGTCTCGGACAACACCTTCCCTATGGTGGTCGACTCGCCCCCCGGCACGATCAGGCCGGAGAGCCCCATGAGGTCCTCGACCTGGCGCACCTCGACCGGCTCGACCCCGAGCTTCCTCAAGATCTCGACGTGCTCGCGCACGTCCCCCTGCAGGGCGAGCACGCCCACCCGTACGGGGCCGTCGGCTTCCCGGTCCGCCTTGCGGGCCGTTACCGGCCGATCACCTTTCCGGGCCGTTACCGGACGGCCCCCTCTACTGAGACCGTTACCAGCCACGCGTCGCTAGCTTCTCCCCCTCCGAGAGATCGCCCATCTCGCGGCCGACCATCGCCTCCCCGAGGCCGCGGCTGACCTCCGCGATCACCTTCGCATCCTTGAAGTGCGTCGTCGCCCGCACGATCGCTCGGGCCCTCGAAGCCGGGTCCCCGCTCTTAAAGATGCCGCTCCCGACGAACACGCCGTCCGCCCCAAGCTGCATCATTAGCGCCGCGTCCGACGGCGTCGCGATCCCGCCGGCGGTAAACAACACGACCGGCAGCCGCCCGTTCTCGGCCACCCACCGCACGAGCTCGTACGGGGCCCGAAGCTCCTTCGCCTCCGCCATCAGCTCCTCGTAGTCCAGCACGGTCAGCTTCTTTATGCCGCCCACGATCGAGCGCATGTGCCGGACTGCCTCGACGACGTTGCCGGTCCCCGCCTCGCCCTTCGAGCGGATCATCGCCGCACCCTCGCCGATACGCCTCAAAGCCTCGCCGAGGTTCGTCGCGCCGCACACGAACGGCACCTCGAACGCCGCCTTGTCGATGTGGTGCGCCTCGTCGGCGGGGGTCAGCACCTCGGACTCGTCGATGTAGTCGACCTCCAGGGCCTCCAGAACCTGCGCCTCGACGAAGTGCCCGATCCTCGCCTTCGCCATCACGGGGATGGAGACGGCCTCCTGGATGCCCTGGATCATCTCGGGGTCGCTCATCCTCGCGACCCCGCCCTGCGCTCTTATGTCCGCCGGCACCCGCTCTAGCGCCATCACCGCGACGGCCCCGGCCTCCTCGGCCACCTTCGCCTGCTCGGCGTTCACCACATCCATGATGACCCCGCCCTTGAGCATCTGGGCCATCCCACTCTTGACCCGGAACGTCCCGGTCGACTGCCCGTTCTCCATGTAAAACTCCCGTCGGTACTAACGAAATCTTGCCGAAAATGTATAAACGTATCTTACTACCGACGC
>JADDPR010000159.1 GCA_016781775.1 Rubrobacter sp.
TGGGATCAAGGATGCCGCAGGCAACCCGCTTACGCAGGTGAGCTGGAGCTTTAGAACCGCCAGGTAAACGCAATCGACGCCGCGAGCCGACCTTCGGCGAGCGGAAGTAAGGGGAAGAGCCCAACCCGGTGACCGGGTTGGACCCTTCCCTTCTTATGCAGCGTTCGGACGATGGGTCGCCTCGACTACGTCGCGGAACGGCCTAACCCGAAGCCGGTCTTCTCGTGCTAGCCCTGCGCCTTCCCCATGAGGGTGCCCCGCCGCCGGTGCTCAGAGCACGCCAAGCTGTGTGAGCGGTACAGCTATAGGCAGGCCGTACGGGGTCGCGACCTCGGCCTGGACCTGGCCGCCGAGGGTCGCGAGAAGCTGGCCCACCTCGTTCGAATCGAAGGTGAGGTTGGCGAGGTGTTTTCTCAGGGTGCCAAGATTCTGGGCTATCGGCGCCAGCTCCGGCACGCCGGAGGACGGGAGCGTCTGCTCCCACGTCGCGATCACCGGGATCGCCGATCCGCAGGATGCCGCCCTGAAGCTGCCCCAACGTCTGGTTCAGCGCCGTGCTCGCGCTGTCGGCTTTCATCTCTCCCGCTTCTCCTATCCGTAGGCCAGGGTCTCCCGAACGAGTATTCACGCGCTTCGGTGGGCCAAACCGGGACCATCGGGCCTGCGGAGGCTTAAAATCCGGCTCGTGACGAACGAGAAAGCCGGCTCTGCCGTAAGGACCACGGAGCTCTCGCTGATCCTGGCCGCCATCTTCTGGGGGGCGAACTACGCGGCCACGAAGTACGCCGCCGACTTTCTGCCCCCGACGCTGCTCGTGGCCCTGCGTTTCGCCGGGGGCGGGCTGCTTCTCCTTCTCGTCCTCCGCCTCTTCGAGCCCGGTAACCGCCTCTCGCGCGGCCAGCTTCTGCCGATGCTCGACCTGGGCTGCTTCGGGGTCGCGGCGGCTCAGGTCTCCTTTACCTTCGGCGTCAGCATGACTACCGCCTCGAACACCGGCCTGATCTTCGCCACGGCCCCGGTCTGGGGCATGATCCTGGGTTCTGCGCTCGGGTTGGAGCGACCGACCGCCTGGGGCATGGTGAGGGTCGCTCTCTCCGTCCTGGGCGTCGGGATCGTCGTCTACGACGGGCTCGGGGCCCAGGACGGGGTGAGCCTGACAGGCGACCTGCTCGTCCTCCTCGCCTCCCTGTGCGTCGGCGCCTACACCGTGCTCTCGATGCCCCTGCTCGTCCCGCACCCTCCGCTCGCCGTCGCGACCTACCCGACCCTCTTCGCGAGCCCGTTTGCCTTGCTCCTCGCCGCCCCCTCGCTGCCGGGCCTGGAATGGGGGAGCGTCACCCCGGCGGCCTGGGCCACGGTCGGCTATTCGGCCGCGCTCGCGACCGCGTTCGCCTTCGCCGCCTGGCAGCGGGGCATCAGCCGCATCGGAGCGAACCGGGTGCTGATCTACCAGTACCTCATAACCCTGACGGGTGTCGCCTCCGGGATCGTCTTCTTCGACGAATCTTTGGGCCCCGAGAAGCTCCTCGGCGGGGCCGTCATCCTTCTCGGCCTGTACCTATCCCGACGACGGTAACGCGCCCCGCAGGACGCCCTCGCTACCCCGCTAAGGGACGCCTTCCGTAACGTGCGCGCGGTCTAGAGTTAGAGGCAGTACCGCTAGAGGTTCGGGCTTCGCAAAGGGGGAGGGGCCGGGCTTTCTTCCAACCCCTCCCAGGGGGTGCTTTTTATGCGCCCCAGCGACCGGCGACGATGCGCCGGACGATAATCGAGGCGAGGATGGTCGAGGCGGCCGTCGTCGCGCCCTTCAGCACGGCTTCGAGGGCGTCGTCTTTGATGCCGCGCTGGTCGGGGACGTCTATGAAGCGGTTGGTGACCGCGTGGCTTATAAGGTAGGCGATCCCCGCGGCCACCAGGGGAATTACTCGCTGCTGCGTCTCGTCGTCCATCTGCGTACCTCCTTGTGCTGTCGGGCTGAACAGGGCTTTATTCCCCCGCACGGACGGGGGACAAAACCGGGATCGCGCCCCCCGCAGGCGGGATGTCCCGGGTACGACCGGGACGATTGTCCCATATACGGGCGACCTGTTTCGTCGTAGGGTGCTCGGTAGACCGGGCTGGCACCGATTACCCCCCTCCTTAAAGCCCAGCCCGGCTCTTCTCTTACCCCCGTTGCTCGGGGTCGCCCCGCCGCAGCCCGTCGAGGAGCAGGCCGCGTACGGCGGCCACGATCCTCTCGCGCCCTATCCCGAGCCCCCCGCGCTGGTACATGTAAAGGTCCACGTTGAGCGGCGCGAGCACCGCCCCCGCAACACCTTCGACGTCCAGCGTCTCCCACGCCTCGCCCTCCTCGACCGCCCGACCGAGCAGCGCGACAACGGTCGCCTGCAGCACCCGAAGAAAGGGTTACGGTATATTTCAGCCCGACGTTCTCCGCCGGTCGAGTCCCTGATGGCGCCGAGAAGTGGCGCGTTCTCCTCGTTGAGGTGGACCAGATCTTCGAGCAGCCCCACAAGCTGCTCCAGCGCCGGCCCTCCAACCTCCTTGCGCCGCCGGGGCCTCCGCCGCAGCCTCCATGAGCCTCCCCCGTGAACCCTACGGCGAGAACGGCGCGCCTGTGGAGGGCGAGGGCAAGGGGAAGGCGGTAGTAGTACGCCGTCGGCGAGGAGGCCCTCGTCGCCCCGAGGCACACGGGGGATGTATAAACTCCGCGCCCCTGGTGAGCTTCGGAAGGAGGTTGGGCTGATGGGTGATCGAGGCGCAGAGGCGGTCGACCGCGCCAGTAGCAGAGCCGCCGTGGTGTTGCGCCGAACGGGGAAGGGCTACACGGGAGAGCCCTTTCTCGAATGGGGTGGTGCGGCGGAGTACACGTCCTACGACGACCCGATGGGGTCGGTATTGTGGGTTGCGACAAGGGGCGGACCGGCGGTTCTGGCACCCGCCCTCGTGCGAGGGCTCGGCGGGAGCGGATGCTAGCGGCGTTGCAGGGACGACATCGGGAGGGTCGATGATTCTGGAAGTTTACGCGGACGTAGTGTGCCCGTGGTGCTACGTCGGCGAGCGCCGGCTGGAGGAGGCACTCTCGTTGCGGCCGGGGCTCGAGGTCGAGCGCCGTTGGCGGCCGTTCCAGCTCCAGCCGGGCATGCCCGAAGGGGGGATGCCGTGGGACGTGTACGCGAGGCGGAAGTTCGGCGGCGAGCTCAACGCCCGGGGTTCCTTCGCCCGGCTGACGGAGGTGGGGAGGAGCGAAGGCATACGGTTCGATTTCAACCGGGTCGCAAGCGCCCCGAACACCGTCGACGCGCACCGTCTGATCCTGCACGCCGAAGGGGCCGGGCGCGGCACGCAGTGGAAACTCGTCGACGCCCTCTTCGGGGCTTACTTCTCGGACGGCCGCAACCTCAACGACCACGGGGAGCTCGCGGCGGTCGCCGCCGACGTTGGCCTCGACCCCGACGAGGTCCGAAGTCACCTCGCGGGCGATGGGGGCAAGGCCGAGGTCCGTGCCTCGCAGGAGGAGGCGTACGGGCGGGGGATACAGGGCGTGCCGTTCTACGTCTTCGACGGCGTCCGTACCGTCTCCGGGGCCCAGCCCGTGGAGGCCTTTCTGCGAGCTCTCGACGGCGCGCGCGTCGGGCAGGAGGGCTGAGTGGCGACCCTCCCGTGGGCCATGAGACGATGTGCGTAGTAAGCTAGAAGGGGCCGTTCGGACCGTAGTTGTCCTTCCCGATAGGGGTGTCGTTGTTCTCGGATCGTCGTCTCGTGGTGCTCGCGTTCGTGGTGCTGGTGGTCCTGTGGGGGTCTTCGTTCTCTGCGCTCAAGGTGGGCCTCGAGTACTCGCCGCCGGTGCTCTTCGCGGGCGTAAGGTCCATCCTCGGCGGGGTGGCGATGACGCTCGTGGCGCTCGTTTGGGGCGGCGGGAGCCCGAAGTTCCGGCACCACTGGACGGTCTTCGCCCTTCTCTCGGTGTTGAACGTCGTGATCTTTCTGGGCTTGCAGACGGCGGCGATCATGTACCTCCCCTCGGGCTCGGCGGCCGTCCTGATCTACCTGCAACCCATCCTCGTCGGCGTGCTGGCCTGGCTCTTCCTGGGCGAGGGCCTGACGACGCGCAAGGTCGTCGGCCTCCTGTTGGGCTTTTCGGGCATAGCGGCGGTGAGCGCGGGCGGCCTCCTCGGGGAGCTGCCGCCCGGCGCCTCCCTGGGCGTCGCCCTCGGGGTCGGCGCCGCCCTCTCCTGGGCGCTGGGCACCGTCTACTTCAAGAAGGCCCAGGAGCGAGTAGCGACCCTCTGGGCCGTCGCCGTGCCCTTCCTCGCGGGGGGCGTGGTCCTGACGGCGCTTGGGATGGTCGTGGAGTCGCCCGCGGAGATCACGTGGAACACGCCCTTCGTCCTGAGCCTCCTCTACTCGTCGCTCCTCGGGACGGCGGTGGCGTGGCTGATCTGGCTCGGCCTCGTGCGGGCCGGCGAGGCGAGCCGCGTGTCGGCGTACATCTTCTTCGTGCCCCTCATGGCCGTCGTTATCGGCGCGATCTTCCTCGACGAGAACCTGAGTCCTTCGCTTCTCGTGGGCGCCGCCCTCGTCGTCGCCGGCATCTACCTTGCGAACGGGAAGCCGTCAGCAGCTGGCTCTTAGCCACCGGCCAAAGGCAAGAAACGCTGAAGCCGACGGCATCGTTCCCCTCCGGCACGGTGTCGGGTGACCGGTTGGGGGCCAGGTTAGGAGCCGAGCCGCGACCTACGGTAAGCCGGAGTCCGAAGGCTGAGGGCTGATCGCTAAAAGCTACCCGTCGTAGCGGGCGGCGGTCGAGCCTTCGGGGACGATAACGTGCAGGGCGTTGGGGGCGACGGAGAACTCTTCGGGGGTGTGGGCGACGAGCTCGCCGTCGATGTTCACGGGCAGGTCCGGCTCCGTCTCCAGCACGACGCGGCTCGTGCGGAAGTGGTCTACGCTCTCCGACTTCACGAAGTCGCCGCTCCTGAGGTAGCGGGCGACGCCGAAGAGGTCGCGGGTGCGGCCGAGGACTATCGCGTAGACGTCGAGGCTCCGATCGTCCATCCCGGAGCCCGGGGCGACGACCATCCCCCCGCCGTAAAACCGCCCGTTCCCGACGGCGACTTGGAGGAGACGACCGTACTCGACGGGGGCGTGGTCCCCGTCCGGGAAGGTCAGGCGACCGATGAAGGGCTCGTGCTTCAAGAAGGCTTTGAGGGCGGCCACGGGGTAGGCGAGGGGGCCTATGTTTCTTTTCAGAAAGGGGGAGAGGGCGCGGGTGGCCTCGACGCTCAACCCGACCGAGGCCACGTTAACGTAGTAGTTCTCCCCGGCGAGGCCCAGATCCACGTCCACGACGTTGCCGCGCGCGATCGTCTCGCAGGCCTCCTTCAAAGAGGTCGGTATCTCCAGCGTGCGGGCGAAGTCGTTCGCGGTACCCAGCGGCAGGAGCCCGAGGGTCGAGTGGTGGTGGGCCAGGAAATCCACCGTCGAGGAGACCGAGCCGTCCCCGCCGCCGAGGATGATCGGGTCGTGCCCCTCGAGCACGACCGTCCGCACCGTCTCGGCGAGGCGCGCAGGGTCGTGGACGGGGAAGCTCGCGCCAACCTCCACCCCCAGGGCGAGGAGGTGCTCCAGGGCCTGCTCGAAGGCCTGCTCTCCCGTGCGCGAGCGCGCGTTCACTATGAGGGCCGCTCCCTTCATGCGCCGGATTCTATCCTTCCGTAGGAGAAATTTGATCCATGAGACGAAGAACCGTATCTTTACGGCGGCAGGACATAGGGGCGCGGGGAGAGGGAGGCGGCGTTAGCCACGGCCGGGCACCGGTCGAAGCCCCGCCTGCGCCCGGGGACGAAGCGCGCGGACGCGCGTACAAACGCACAAGGAGGAGAGAGATGACGAGACCACCCGTACCGCCGTTCGACGAGGAGACCGCGAGGCAGAAGGTCAAGGCGGCCCAGGACGGCTGGAACAGCCGCGACCCCGAGAAGGTGGCGCTGGCGTACACGGAGGATTCCGTGTGGCGCAACCGCGACGAGTTCTTCCAGGGGCGCGAGGCCATCATCGACTTCCTGAAGCGCAAGTGGGAGCGCGAGCAGGACTACCGGCTCGAGAAGAACCTGTGGTGCTTTACGGAGAACCGCATCGCGGTCAGGTTCGAGTACGAGTCGAGGGACGCCGAGGGGCAATGGTGGCGCAGCCACGGCAACGAGCTGTGGGAGTTCGACGACGAGGGCTACATGAGGCGGCGCGACGCCTCGATCAACGACTACAAGATAGACGAGTCGGAGCGCAAGTTCCTCTGGGAAAGGTGAGCTACCTCTACCCCCGGCTCGCGCCAACGACGCTTCATCGTGTACTCGCAAGCCCCGGCCGGGCGCCGGAGATCGAGCTGGCACAAACGTAGTCCCTGCGACGAAACGTGACTGCTCTGCTCGCGGACGCGCGGGGAGGGGAAGAGGGAAATGGCTTACGTCTCATTCGACCCTTGCACGAGCGTGAGGCGGTGGTCTTTTGGCTACCGGCCTCGCGAGCGTCGACTCACGGGGTGGCGTAGAGGCTGACCCCTCAAACCTAGCCACGGCCGACGCTACACATGCCCGTCACACCGTTGGCAGAAACCCGAGCGAGCGCCCTTCGGGCCATCGCCCCAAAGATGCCGGAGATCGCCGCCCGGTCGGAGGGGTGAAGGGCATCGGCGCGCCATCGTCTCCTCGGATGGGGGCTCGAGGGCCTCAGCCGCCCGCGCCCGCGTGGCGCTCCGGAGGGGTGTACCTATCAGCTTTCCTGTCGGGCTCGGTGTCTTCGCTGCTTACGCTTGGCTAAGCGCCTTCGTGTAAAAGGGGGTAGTATCGGGAAGGGCGATCAGGAAGGGGAATTGCTGTGGACGATCTTAACCCCATAGCCGCTAAAGGCGCGCAAGAGATAGCAGAGGCCCAACGACGGCGTTACGGGCCGCGTATACAACAATTGGTGGAGTTGGGCACGACTCGTGAACTTGCCGAGTACCTTGTCGGTCTCGAAATAAGGATCGCTAGACTCGAACAGGGGTCGCCTACGACGAACCAGTAACGACCCACGACACACGCTGACCGTGCGTGGGGGCAGCAACCCTAGCCATAGCCGTCGCCACACATATCCGTCACGCGACTAGCGGGAACCGACCGACGGGTGCGACCACATCGAGCCCGATCAGCAAGCCCGGACGTGCTGACGTTCGGACGGGTTAGGTTTCCACGCAGGCCTCGGCGACGGCGCGAGGCACGGTAGAGGTGTTCGAGGAGGCACAGGACGGTAGCGGCCGCGAGGTCAACAAGGTGGTAGTCCCCGTCGTCTTCGGCCCCGCCCTGCGCGATCTTTACGTTGGTTTCGCACAGTACACGGTGCAGGGCGGGGACACCCTCTCGGACATCGCCCAGCGGTTCTACGGGGTCGCAGATCAGTGGCGACCCATCTTCCAGGCCAACCGCGACCAGGTCCAGGATCCCGACCGAATCTTCCCGGGCCAGGTGCTGCGAATCCCGCAGCCATGATAGCGCGAGGCGTGTAGCGGAGACGTTCGCCTAGCAGGAGAGGAGGGCCCGTGCGAAGGATTCCCTTTTCGAGGCCATCGGGCGAGCGCTGGTCGCGTCCAGCGCTCGCGCCTCGCGGCGCCGGTTCGCCCACTGCGGGGGCTCAGCTACCTCGAGAACCGCTCCAGTGGGCCGTAAGCGGTAATAGATGACAACCCCGAGACGCCCGGGTACCGCGGGCTGGCGGGGAGTCGCAGGGCTCGTGGCGGAGCCTATGACCACCTCCCGGTGTGAGTACAGATCGTTGGGGTCCGGCGCCCGGTTAAAGGCGCCGACTGTGCTACGCGCTCCCGGGCGTGATCGGCTCTTTCGAGGCTCGCGACCTCGGTGTTACGGATGAACCGCTCGGCCGCGAGGAGCGGTGTCGACGGGGTCCTTTTCTTAACGACTCGTGTTCTTGACGCCTTCGCCCGTTCCGGTGCGGGGGTTGGTCGATGACAACACGTACGACTCGGTCCGGCCGTGGGGCTGGTGCGAGGCGAGTAGCGAGCCGAGATCGGTGAGTGCCGCCGATCGGATGTCCCGGCCCGCGACATCGTGGTGGCCTTCGAGGACGATGAGCGCGCCGACCGTGGTCTTGTCCGTGGCGCTCTGGGCGCTCTGACGCCAGCACCAGCGTCGGGCGCTCACGACGTCGTTGCCGTCGACGAAGATGACCTCGCCGGGGTCCGGGTGGACGCTATCGGTCGCCCCGAGGTCGGTGAAGAGCTCGGTGCCGGTGGCGAAACGGACGGTTGTGGGGCCAACGATGCTGGCCCGGTCGAACACGGCGACAGGCATGGCGTAGCGGATCGAGACGAGGTTGCCGATGTCGACGAGGGTGTTGATGGTTGGGATGTCGCCGTGCTTGGCGAGCCTCCGAAGTAGCGCTTCGGCGGCGTTGCGGTGCTGGGTAGGTTTGGCGCCGAATCGGGTGAAGGCGCGGCGCCACGCGGCGATCGAGGGGAGATCCGCTATCGCGGTCGCCTTCAGTTTCTCCGTGGCGGCCCGTTGTTCGGCCCGGTAC
>JADDPR010000435.1 GCA_016781775.1 Rubrobacter sp.
TATGTCGCCTATCAAAGAGGTAGACCCGAGCACGCCTACCTCTCCCAATGCCCTGTTCTACTGGACCTGGCTCCCTCCCGTGCCGTTGCTGCTGATCGCGGGAGCGCTTTCGCTCTACTGCTACGGGAGAGGCACCCCCACGAGCCCGGTATAACGCAAACGAGGGACGAAAAGGCGGGTACGGCGCCCTACAGGTCGACTTCTTCGGCCTCCTGCATGAGCTCGGTCCAGTCGTTGTAGAGGCCGTCGAGAAGGCCCTTGAGTTGGCGATGCTCGGTGACGACCTCGCGGGAGCGCTTGCCGTCGGAGTAGAGCTCCGAGGTTGCGAGCTCCTTTTCGAGCTTCGCGACGCGGCGCTCGGTAGCGTCGATCTCGCCCTCCACCGCGACGAGGCGCGTGGCGACGACGTTCTGGCGCCCGTTCAAGCCGGGACGGACCCTGCGGCGCGGGGCCTTGCGGCCACCCTCCTTGACGTCGAGGCGGCGGTGGGCGCGGTAGTAGTCGTAGCCGCCGAGGTAGTTTCGGAGCTTCTTGTTGTCTAGCTCGACGATGCGCGTGGCTATCTTCTTGAGGAAGTAGCGGTCGTGCGAGATAAAGAACAGGGTGCCCCGGTAGCCCTTCAGGGCGTCTTCGAGGGCCTCGCGGGCGGGGATGTCCAGGTTGTTCGTAGGCTCGTCGAGGAGGAGCATGTTCGCGCCGCTGACCACGATCTCGGCGAGCGAGAGCCGGCTCTTCTCGCCCCCCGACAGGGAGGAGACCTTCTTGAAGACGTCGTCCCCCGAGAAGAGGAAGGCGCCGAGGAGCTCGCGGGATTCGGGGGCGTCGAGCCCGGTCGCGTCCATCGTCTCCTCGAGCACGGTCTTCGAGCCTTCGAGGCGCTGAAGCTGCTGATCCTGGTAGGCCGGCACGACGTTGTTCCCTAGCCGCACGATGCCGCTCTGAGGTTCGAGCTCACCGGTGGCGAGGCGCATGAGGGTGCTCTTGCCGGTGCCGTTCGGACCGAGGAGCGCGACCTTCTCGCCGCGCTCGACGACGAGCTGCAGCTCGTTCAGCAGGGGCTCGGAGCCGTTCTCGTAGCCGTAGGAGACGTTCTCCATCTCCAGCACGACGCGCCCGGCCCTCGCCGTCTCGCCGGAGAGGTCGAGCTTCATGCCGCGCTTGCCGTTTCTGGGGCCCTCGACCTTCTCCATCCGATCGAGGAGCTTCTGCTTGCTCTTGGCCTGCTTCGCCTTGGTGTTCTTCGCCCGGTTCTTCTCGATAAACTTCTCGAGCTGCTCGCGGCGCTCGGAGTTGGCCTTCGCCTTGCGGGCGAGCTGCTCGTCGCGCGCCTTCTTCTCGGAGACGTACTTCGTGTAGTTGCCCGTGTAGCGGGTCAGCTTCCCATCGTCGAGCTCCACTATCGACTCGGAGATCGCGTCCAGGAAATACCGGTCGTGCGAGACGACGAGGACGGCGCTCTTGGCGTTTTTGACGAAGCCTTCGAGCCACTCGATGGCGCGCAGGTCCAGGTGGTTTGTCGGCTCGTCGAGGAGGACGAGGTCGGGCTCGGAGAGGAGTAGCTTCGCCAGGGCGATGCGGCTCTGCTCTCCCCCGGAGAACGACCCGACCGGACGCTTCCAGTCGTCGGGGTCGAAGCCTAGGGAGGTGAGCGTCGAGGCCACCCGGGCCCGGTATTCGTAGCCGCCGTCGCGGTCGAACTCGGACTGGACGCGCCCGTAGCGCTCCAAGACGGCGGGGGAGGGGTCTTCGGAGATTCTGGCTTCCAGCTCCTTGAGCTCCGCCTCCCGCCGGATCAAGGGCTCGAACGCCGAGACGATCTCCCCTTCCACGGTCCGCTCGGAGTTGACGAAGAGGCTCTGGGAGGTGACCCCGACCTTCGCCCCCGCGACGTACTCGACGCTCCCGCCGTCGGGCTCGGAGGCTCCGGAGAGTATATTCAGGAGCGTCGTCTTGCCCGCGCCGTTGCGGCCGACGAGCCCGATCTTCTCGCCCGCCTCGACGGACAAGCTCGCGCCGGAGAGGATCTTCAGATCCCCCCCGTGGTACTTGACGACGTCCCTTGCTATAAGAACCTTCATGAGGGGCAGATTATATCCGGAAGACCCGTT
>JADDPR010000504.1 GCA_016781775.1 Rubrobacter sp.
AGGGCAACCAGGACCATTTGCCATGAGCGAGGAGACGCTGCTGGCGTTCCTGCGGGACCACCGCGAACCCGGTGAGCCTAACGACTGACGAGGTGCGCCAGGATCAGCCTAAAGATCTTGCCGTACCTCGGCTTCCCCTGCACGACGGCCAGCGCCACCAGCGCCAGGCCCACCCCAATCAAGAGCACCCCGGGCACGAGGAAGGGCGCCTCGAAACCGAACCGTGCCGCCAGAAGCCCTCCGCCCAAGGGCCCGATGCCGAGCGCGGCGGAGGTAACGGAGGCGGAGAGGCCGAACGCGGCGCCCTGTCGCGCGGGCGGGACGGCGGAGCGCACGGCGAGGTTCACCACCGGAATCACGATGCCGAGGAAGAAGCTCCCTAGAATCCTCAACACCCAGAGCTCCGCGACGCTCCCCACCCCGGCCTGCGGCAGGAACGCGACCCCGGCGAGAAGCAAGGCGACGATCACGACCCGCCGCGGCCCGAAGCGCGCCGCCAGCCCTCCACCGACGAGCGAGCCCGCCGCCGCCGCGAGCGCCGCGACGCCGATAATCTGGCCGGACAACCCCGCCACCCGTCTCGGTTCCTCGACGAGCGAGGACAGGAAACCGGGGATCGCCGGGACCACGCCCGTTATCGCCAGATGCACCACGAAGAGCGCCGCGAGCACCGGCACGAGCCGCCTCTTGAAGTGCGGCGGCTCGTCGTCACCGCCTTCTCCCTCTGCCTCCTCCCGTGCGGGCTTCGCCTCGCCCACCCCGAACAGGACCATTATTCCGGAGCCGGCAAGGAGCGCCGCCGTCACCCCGAACGAAGCCCGTATGCCAACCAGATCCGCGAACAACCCACCCACGAACGGCCCCAACGCCGCCGCGAGAAAGATGACCATCTGCAGCGTGCCCAGGCGCTGCCCCTCCCTGCCCGCAGGCGCGGTCGCCGAGACGAGCACCGTCGCCGCAGCGACCGTCCCCGTGAGCGTGCCCTGCAAGAGCCTCAGGAGGAGCAGCTGCCAGGGCGCCGTCACGAGCCCCATGCACCCGACGACCACGGCCCCGGCCAGCGTCGCGCGCAGGAGCATCGGCTTGTGCCCGAGCTTATCCGCGAGCCGCCCCCAGAGCGGCGCCGCCGTCGCCATGGTGACGGCGGTAGCGGTGTTCAACAAGCCCGCCCACGCCGCCGCCCTCCCCGCGTCCTCGACCCCCAGCTGCTGCACGTAAAGCGGCATAAACGGCATCACGAACATAAAGCCCGCGGTCGCCGCAAGCTGCGAGACGAGCAGCACGAAAAAGGACAACCTCCCGGTCGTCCCCTCGCCTCCATCCGCTGTTTTCTTCGAACCAAGCACCTTGTTACTTGATTGTAGCAAACTATCCGCGCGGTGCCACGCGCGACGTCCCATCTTCGGGGGTTACGGGCGGATTCTACGAGTCCAGTACTCCCTGGCTACAGCAGCGCCCAGGCGGCGGTGGCGGCGCCCAGGGTGCCGGTGAGGATCACGACGCCCAAAGTGATGGCACGGAAGGTCTTGTCGGAGACCCTTTTGAGGAGCGCGGTGCCGAGGACCTTGCCGAGAAAGGCGGCAGGGACAAGCGCGAGGGCCAGCGGTACTTCGGCCGCGTCGAGCAGGCCGCGGTTCGTGAGGGCGACGAGGCCCACGAGGCTCATCACCAGAAAGTACAGGGCGCTGGAGCCCCGGAAGGCGTGCTTGGGGAGATGGCGGGCGGCGAAGAGGAGGACGATAGGCGGGCCGGCGAGGCCCGTCGAGGTCGAGAGCAGGCCGCTCGTCGAGCCCGCGACCACCGTGCCGATCCATCCCTCCGCCCCCGGTATCCTCACCTCGCGCAGGAGCAGGAGGGCCGAGAAGACCACGACTATGCCCACGCCAAGCCGGATGTACAGCGGATCCGCGTAGTACAGCAGCTCTGCCCCGAAAAAGACCCCGACGGCCGCCGGCGGCAGGAGCGAGAGGACGATCCTGCGATCGGCGTCGTACCAGGAGTCCCAGACCACCGCGACGTTGATAAACACCGAGAGCACCGAGAGGAGCACGACCACTGTCGCGGGCTCGTAGACGAACAGCAGGAGCGGCACCCCGATCAGGGCGAGCCCGAACCCCGTCAGCCCGGAGACGCCCCCCGCCAGAAGCGCCACGAGCGCGGCCACGATCAGGGAGCCGCTCAGCAACCGGGCCGACTTCGGGAGGAGAAGCGAAAACCCCCTCCAACGGGTCCCAGGACCGTGGAGGGGGTTTTCATGCGGCGTTCTACTTGCGCTGCGTTAGCGGAGGACGCCGGCGTAGAGCCTCTCCCAGGCCTCCATCTCCGGCGTAAAGTAACGCACGCGCGTCTTCTTGTACTCGCGAGTGGAGTAGAGCGAGAGCCGCTCGGTCAGGCCGGTCTCCTCGCCCATCGCGTCCAGGACCGCCTCGCACTCCTCCTCCGTCCGCCCGTGGACCATGCTAAACAGGGCGTAGGGCCAGTCCTCGTAGACGGGGCGCTGGTAGCAGTGGGAGACCGCCTGGTACTGGGCGAAGGCCAGGCCGACCTCCTCGACCCGATCCTCCGGCACCCTCCACACGCCCATCGCGTTCGCCCGGAAGCCCGCCTTGCGGTGGTAGAGAACGGCGGAGAAGCGGCGCATGATCTTGCGCCGCTGCAAGTCGTAGGCCCGCTCCAGAAGCTCCTCGTACCCCAGGCCTACCTGCCGGCCCCAGAGATCGAACGGCCTCGGCGTCAGCGGTATGTCCTCCTGCAAGGCCTGGATGGCCGACTTGTCCTCATCGGAGACGTTGCGGTCGGCGCCCGCGCGATCGGCCTCGCCGTACTGCGGGGCCTCCTTCTTGGCGGTGGCGCCCGCCTTCATGTCGAGCGTCACCCCGATCTTGAAGAGCTTCAGGGTCGGCAGGATGCGCGTCTTCTCCGCGCCGCTGATCTTGTGCAGCACGTCCACGGTCCCCTCGAGGCCCAGGCGAGAATCGGGCGGGACCGCGACAGTGTACCAGAGGTTGAACGGGTTGTTACGCTCGTAATTGTGGGAGACGCCGGGGTGCGAGTTTATGGCCTTGGCGGCCGAGTTGAGCTTCTCGGCGGGGATGCTGGCGGCGACGAGGGTCGACTGGTAGCCCAGGACGCGGGTATCGAAGATGGCGCTGATCTGGCGTATCACCCGCCCCCTCTTGAGGGCTTCTATCCGCCGTATAACCTCGTCCCCGGCCAACCCCAAGGGGCGTCCCAGCGCCGCGAATGGCTCCCGCTCCAATGGAAACTCGCGCTGTATGAGGTTGAGCAGGTCCTTGTCTACGGAGTCCATCATGCGTGTACCGGGAGTTGTGCTGACCAAAGTTCACGGCCCTTCTCGACGCTTTGACACTGCTTGTTGCCGAGAATCATAACAGGCATGATCAAAAACGGTTAGTAATACGCTTACCTACGGCGCCCGGCAGGAGGCACGCTACCCGGCGGGCGCGACTACGTCTCCTCCACCTTCGTCGGGGCGCTCTCCCGCCGTCGCTCCTGAACTCGACGAGGTAGGAGACGGACAGACCCAGGATCACCCACGTCGCCACGCCCTCGGTCCCCGCCCTGGAGCCCACGAGGGCAGATCCGCGTCGAGCCGCACCGCTTCGCCCCTCACAAACCTGGTCCTCCGACCGTCCAAAGGGGACGCGTGTCGGTTCGCCTCCAGCCGGCCGCCTCCTGCGCCTGCGAACGCCCGTGCCCCTCAGCCGGGGAAGGGAGCGCTGAAGGGCTCGAACTTGCCCTCGGCAGGTGCGCCTAACCTCGCGCTTCCAGCGCCTTCTGGTACTCGGCGTAGACCGCCTGGACGTCCTTCCAGACGGCGCGCTTGGCGCGCACGAGGTCGTCGTCGCGTTGGCGGAGGACGTAGGCCGGGTGGAAGGTCGCCATCGCTAAAGCGCCGCCCACCTCGTACCACTTGCCGCGGTCCTTGGTGATCCTGAAGTCCTTGTCGATGATCGTCTTCGCGGCCGGCCCGCCGAGGCAGAGGATGATCCGGGGCCTTATCGCCTCCCTCTGGCCCGCGAGGTAGATGTTGCAGGCGTTGATCTCGCCGGCCCTGGGGGGACGGTTCTTCATGCGGCCGCCCTCGGGCTGGGCCGCCCGGCACTTGACGGTGTTCGTGAGGTAGACGTCGTCGCGGGTGAGGTTGACGGCCTTCAAGATGTCGTCGAGGAGCTTGCCGGCCCTCCCCACGAACGGCAGGCCCGTCGCGTCCTCGTTCTCGCCCGGCCCCTCCCCCACGAGCATCAAGGGCGAGTACGGGTCGCCCGTCCCGAAGACCGTGTTCGTCCTGTTCAGCGCCAGATCGCACCGGGTGCACACGGAGACCTGGCGCGCCAGCTCCGCGAGCCGCTCCTCCCGGTTCTCGCCGCCCTCCGCGACGTCGAAAAGGCTGTCCAAAGGATTTCCTCCGATGTATCATTCGACCGTTGTTTCTGGTGTTACGTAACTTAGCACGGCGGCGGGGCGTATAAATGAGCATCATCGAGTTTAAAGGCGTGAACAAGTTCTTCGGTGACTTCCAGGTCCTCAAGGACATCGACTTCTCGGTGGAAGAGGGCGAGGTCGTCGTCGTTATCGGACCGTCCGGCTCCGGCAAGAGCACACTCCTCAGGTGCATCAACGCCCTGGAGCCCATCTCCTCGGGGGAGCTGACGGTGGACGGCATGCGCGTCCACGACAAGGGGACGAACCTGAACGCCCTGCGCAGCGAGATCGGCATGGTCTTTCAGAGCTTCAACCTCTACCCCCACAAGACCGTCGCGGAGAACATCAAGCTCGCCCCCACGAAGGTCAAGGGGGTCTCTAAAGGCGAGGCAGACGCGAAGTGCGAACGGCTCTTGAAGAGGGTCGGCATCCCCGAGCAGGCGGACAAGTACCCCGAGAGCCTCTCCGGTGGGCAGCAGCAGCGCGTCGCGATCGCCCGCGGCCTCGCGATGGAGCCCAAGATCATGCTCTTCGACGAGCCGACCAGCGCCCTGGACCCCGAGATGATCAACGAGGTCCTCGAGGCGATGGCCGACCTCGCCCGCGGCGGCATGACGATGGTCGTCGTCACCCACGAGATGGGCTTTGCCCGGCGTGTCGCCGACCGCGTCGTCTTCATGGACGAAGGGCGCATCGTCGAGACCGGCACCCCCGAGCACTTCTTCCAGGCCCCCCAAAACGACCGCGCGAAGCGCTTCCTGGGCCAGATTCTGCACTCTTAACCGGGCACTACGCCTCTCACCCGAAATTCCCGCACGTTGGCGTGTGGAGAGGCGCCTGAGGTAGGATGTCTCCGTCGACTTCGGGAGGTTGGGCCTGATGGACGGTGGGCGGCGGTACATGGCGGGGGACATCGTCCGGGCGGAGCTCGTTTTGGAACACGCGGCAAACCTCTCCCGCATCTTTGTAGCCTTCTCGCACGAGCGGGACCCCCTGACGGAGCTCTACTTCGAGGCCACGCATTTCCCGGCCGAAGGGAACGAGCGGACGGCGGACGGGACGAGGAGGAGCAGGGTGCTGCTCGAGGCGCCGGTCCCGCCGGAGACGGTCCCGGGGGTCTACGCGCTCGACCGCGTCAACGTGTTCTCGGTCGGCGGGAAGCTCTCGCGGTTGCGGGAAGGGGGCCTGGCGGGCGTGTCGGGTGCGAGCTTCGAGGTCGTCGAGGAGCCCGCGGAGCCGCCGACGGTCGCGGGCCTAGAATTTCTCGCCTGATCCACGCAGCACCTTCGGCGCGTGCCGTCGAGAACATAGGGAGGAGTAGGGATGTCTGACTCGGTAGGGGTGCCGGAGAGCAGGGTCGAAGAGCCGGGGGGCTTGCGTAGGGCGATTGGGCCGCGCCTCCTGCTGCTGTTCATCATCGGGGACATGCTCGGGACCGGCATCTACGTGCGGGTCGGGAGCGTGGCCGGGGAGGTCGGGGGGGCGGTCTGGGTCTCGTTTCTCGTGGCGTTCGCGCTCGCGGCCCTCACCGCCTTCGCCTACGCGGAGCTCGTGACGAAGTACCCGGGGGCGGCAGGGGCCGCGCTGTACGCCAACCGGGCCTTCCGCAACCCGTTCGTCTCGTTTATGGTCGCGTTCGCCGTGGTTTGTTCGGGGCTCGCGAGCGCGGGCGCGGCGGCCAGGGCGTTCGGCGGGGATTACTTGTCGGTGTTCGTCAGCCTGCCGACGTTGCTCGTCGCGGTGTTGTTCGTGGCCGTGCTCTCGACCATCAACTTTATCGGCATCTCGGAGTCGTTGAAAACAAACCTCGTCTTGACGCTCATAGAGCTCTCCGGGCTGCTCCTCATCATCGTGATCGGGGGGCTCGCTCTCTCGGGGGGGACGGCCGACGTGGGGCGGCCCTTCACCTTCTCTGCCGAGACGGGGGTGGCGCTCGCGGTCCTCACCGGGGCTTCGACGGCGTTCTACGCGCTGGTCGGCTTCGAGGACTCCGTGAACGTCGCCGAGGAGACGCGGGACCCCGTCCGGACGTTCCCGAGGGCGCTCTTCGGCGGGATCCTCATCACCGGCATCGTGTACCTGCTCGTCGCGTTCACCGCCACGATGGTCATAGACCCCGCGAGGCTCGCGGGGGAGGAGACCGCCCCGCTGAGCCTCGTGATCACGGAAGGACCCTTGGGCTTCCCGCCCCAGCTTTTCAGCTTGATAGCGCTTGTTGCCATCACCAACACGGCCCTCGCCAACCTCATCATGGGCTCTCGCGTGGTCTACGGGATGGCGCGCGAGGGCGTGATGCCGTCCATCCTCGGCCGCACCCACCAGGGACGGGGGACCCCCTGGGTGGCGATCGTCTTCGTCGCCGCGATCCTGCTGGCCCTCGTCACCTCCGGAGACGTCGGGGACCTCGCGGACACGACCGTGGTGCTCCTCCTCCTGGTGTTTACGGTCGTGAACGTCGCCGTCCTGGTGCTCAAGCGCGACCGCGTCGACCACAACCACTTCAGCGCGCCGTCGTTTATTCCCATGGTCGCCATAGCCGTCATCGTGGTGCTGCTGCTGCAGCAGGAGGCGGACATCTTCCTGCGCGCGGGCATCCTCGTCGCCGGCGTCGTCCTCTACTTCGTCAACTACTTCACGAAGCGCGGCCTGGACCGCAGGGCTCCGGGGGCGCGCTAGGAGCACGGACATGGGGCCGCAGGCCGCTCTTCCGGAACGGCTGTCGCGCGCCGTCGAGGCCCGGCGGGAGGAGACGGTGCGGCTCTTGCAGGAGTTCGTCCGCGTCCCCTCGGTAACGGGCTACGAGGGGACCTTCGCCGCGGCCGTCGCCGAGGCGTTCCGCGAGGCTGGTCTCCATACGGAGACGTTCGAGGCGACGCGCGAGGAGATCTCGCCGTACCTGGAGCACGTCGGCGAGCAGGCCCGGTACGAAGGGCGGCCGAATGTTATCGGCCGTCGCCCCGGACTCGGTGGCGGGCGCTCCATCCTGCTCAACGCCCACATCGACACGGTCGAGGCCGGCGATCCCACGGCGTGGGCGGAAGATCCGTTCTCCGGCGCGATCAGGGGCGGACGGATCTACGGGCGCGGCTCCTGCGACATGAAGGGCGGCCTCGTCACGCATCTCGCGGCGATCCGGGCGC
The DNA here is from genome assembly GCA_016781775.1 of Rubrobacter sp. Taxonomy (GTDB): domain Bacteria; phylum Actinomycetota; class Rubrobacteria; order Rubrobacterales; family Rubrobacteraceae; genus Rubrobacter_F. The sequence continues at coordinate 7,587 of JADDPR010000504.1, forward strand.
TGGGGGACGCCGGGGTGGAGCTCGCAGGCGACGTGACCGTCGCGGCGACCGTCGGCGAGGAGGACGGGGGGCTCGGGGCGCTCGCCACCATACTGCGGGGTCACCGGGCCGACGCGGCCCTCATCACCGAACCGACGCGCCTCGCTCTCGTCCCGGCGCAGGGGGGCTCGCTGGTCTTCCGTCTGACCGTGAGGGGACGCGCCGCGCACGGGGCGGTCCGAAGCAGGGGTGTGTCGGCCCTGGAGAAGTTCATCCCCATCTTCGAGGGGCTACGGGTGCTCGAGCGAGAGCGCGAGGCCTCGCTCTCGCATCCCCTCTACGAGAACATCGACGATAAGGCGCCCCTGAGCGTGGGGCTCGTACGCTCGGGGAACTGGGCCTCGACCGTTCCGGAGAGCCTCGTCGCGGAGGGTCGTCTCGGCCTGATCCCAGGGGAGGAGATGCGCGACATTCAGGACCTCGTCGCCGGGCGCGTGGCGGAGATCGCCGCACGCGACCCGTGGCTCCGGGAGCATCCGCCGGAGCTCGGCTGGATCGGGGGCCAGTTCGCCCCGGCCGAGGTCCCCGTGGACTCCCCCATCGCCCGGGCGGTCGCCCGCGCCCACGAGGGGGTCACGGGCGGGAGGCCGGTTGTCGAGGCCGTCTCCTACGGGGCCGACATGCGCCACTTCGTCCTACTCGGGGGGATGCCTTGCGTCATGTACGGGGCCGGCGACGTCGGGGTGGCGCACGCACCGGACGAGCACGTGAACATCGAGGATCTCCTGACCGCCACGAAGACCGTCGCCTGCCTTCTCGCGGACTGGTGCGCCGCGGCGGGGTAGCGACACGTTTGCGCCGATAGCGCCCCAGGGTCTAATATCCGCCCAACCCGCCGTCGATAGCGGGGCAAACCAC
>JADDPR010000481.1 GCA_016781775.1 Rubrobacter sp.
CTCGGCGCGCTTCTCGGGCTCCTTCGGGGCCTCGGGGGCGTTGGCCGAATCGGGAGCTCCACCGCACGACGCGAGGGCCAGGACCATAAACGAAGCCATCAATGCCACTATCAAGCTCTTCAAACGCATCTTCGTCTCCTTTTGTTCTCTCACCCTACTCTACGGATACTGTACGTGGGGCGGATTACAGGACGGTTACGCTCACGCAGCGCTTCGGTCACGGTTCTTATCGACACCCTGCCGTTAGCGGAGTGGTACGGCGGGTTCGGGGTTCAAGATTCGTACTGGTATTGCGCTTGCATCTCCCCTCCCGACACGTCGACGAGTTCGGCCTGGACGACGTACCTTTGAGAGTAGTCGGGGAGGGTGCAGGTCTGGAGGCTGACGACGCTCTTGCCGGGGACGGGTTCGGTCACGTAGTAGTCTGAGGGGTTGACGGTGAAGCTCGTGAAGACCGAGTAGGTGTACTTCGTGCCGTCGGTGTCGGTCAGGATCACTTCGTCCCCATTCTCGAGGGCGTCCAGGTCGTAGAAGACGAGGTAGGAGTCGGTGCCGGGATAACCGATGCGGTGGCCGGCGATGTAGGTGTTGGTCCCCTGCTCCCACGGGAAGCCCGTCCCCTCGACGTGTTGGGCGCCGGTGTCGAGCGCAGAGGAGTCCGAGACCGGCGTGCTACGGACCTCGATGCCGTCTAGATCCATCTTCGGGATGGCAAGCGTCATCGTCGTGTTCCGGTCGGCGGGGGCCACGCTCTCTTCCGAGTCCGTGTACACCTGAAGCATGGGCGCCACCTCCGACCAGAGGGAGTAGCCCAGCAGGCCGAGCCCGACGAAGACCACGAGCAGGGCGAACCCCGAGCCCACGCGCCGCGGAGACCGCCTTCTCTTGAATCTTCTCAAACCGCCACCTCCTCTCCGTCCCGGCAAAGTTCGTGATGCACGTCGGAGAGGATAGCGCGTGAAAATTACATTGGCACAACAAAATGGAAAGCTTTGGGCCACAGTTGCTCTTCAAGGTCCTTACCCAAGACGCTGCCGAAGCGGAAAAGATTTTGCGCGGGTGGGGCGGGCGCCTATATAATTCGGCCCTTCTTAATAGGGAATACTCAGAGGAGAATGCGTGAAGGTAGGGGTGCCGAAGGAGATTGTCGAGGGCGAACGCCGGGTTGGGATCGTCCCCGAGACCGTAGCCAAGCTCATTAAGGACGGCTTTGAGGTCCTCGTCGAGACGGGGGCAGGACGGGACTACAACCTCGACGAGAATTACGAGGACGCCGGCGCCCGGATCGTGAGCGACTCCGGGGAGGTCTACGGCGGGGCAGACCTCGTGGTCAAGGTGGCGAGGCCGACGGAGGACGAGATCGGGCAGATGCACGAGGGCCTGGTCCTCATCTGTTTCATCAACGGCCCGCAGAACGCAGGAGTAGTAAAGTCGCTCGCCGACGCGGGCGTGACCGTCTTCTCCAACGAGGCCATCCCCCGTACGAGCGTCGCGCAGGCGATGGACGCGCTCTCGTCGATGGGCTCGATCGCGGGATACAAGACCGCCCTGATCGCGGCGAACAACCTGGGCAAGTACGTGCCCATGCTCTCCACCGCCGCCGGGACAACAAAGGCCGCGAAGGTCATGATCTTCGGGGTGGCCGTGGCGGGGTTGCAGGCCATCGCGATCATGAACAGGCTGGGCGCCGAGGTCTTCGCCTACGACATCCGGCCCGAGACCAAGGAGCAGGCCCAGTCCCTGGGCGCGTCGTTTATAGACTCCGACGAGAAGGAGGACGACGGGCAGGAAGACGAGTACGAGGAGTACCGTCCCACCGGCTTCCGCAAGTTCATGACGTCCCTCGGCTTCTACTCCTTCGCCGAGCCGCCGCGGGACAAGTACATAGTGCAGGGCGAGGAGGAGCCCGAAGAGGACGGCGAGCAAGCCCAGGGCTGGTCCAAGGAGAAGCTCGGGGAGGACCAGAAGCTTATCCGGGAGCGCATGAACGAGATGGACATAGTAATCACGACAGCGCTCGTGCCGGGCAGGAAGGCCCCGCAGCTCGTGGACAAGGCGATGGTCGAGAGCATGAAGCCAGGGTCGGTCATAGTCGACCTCGCGGCCGAGAGCGGCGGCAACTGCGAGCTGACGGAGCCCGGTGAGGCCGTGGAGCATCAGCAGGTCAAGATCGTGGGCCCCGTCAACCTGCCGAGCGAGATGCCCATCCACTCAAGCCAGCTTCTCTCGCGCAACATGTACAACCTCATCGGGCATATCACGGAGGACCGAGCGGAAGAGAAGGACCAGAAGGACGTACACCTCGCGCTCGACTTCGAGGACGAGATCATGGACAAGATGTGCATCGCGCACGACGGCGAGGTCCGGCACGAGCCGACCCGCGAGGCGCTTCAGAACGCCTCCAAAGAAAGCGAGGCCCGCTAGATGGAACAACTGCTCGCGCAGCTCGCGATCCTGTTGATCGCGGCATTTCTCGGGTTCGAGTTGATCTCGCGCGTCCCGAACCTGTTGCACACGCCGCTGATGAGCGCGACGAACGCGATCCACGGCGTGATCCTGGTGGGCGGCATGATCGCGCTCGCAGCGTCCGACGACGTCTTCACGCAGATCGTGGGCTTCGTGGCGGTGTTCTTCGGGGCGCTGAACGTCGTCGGCGGGTTCTGGGTGACGAACCGGATGCTCGGCATGTTCCGGCCCCCGGTCCCCAAGGTCAAGAAGAGGAAGAGGTAACCCTTGCAGGTCGCAACTTTTCTGGCCTACCTTCTGGCGGCCGCGCTGTTCATCGTCGGCATCCGCCGCCTGCGCAAGCCCGATACGGCTAGATCCGGCAACACGATCGCCGGCGTCGGCATGGCGATCGCCCTGATAACCACGCTCTTCGTCATCGAGTTCGAGAGCCTGCTTCTCATAGGCATCGCGTCGCTTCTGGGGGCCGTCCTCGGGGCAATCTCGGCGCAGCGGGTCCCGATGACGGCGATGCCGCAGATGGTCGCGGCCTACAACGGCGTCGGCGGCGGGGCCGCGGCGCTTATCGCGCTCTCGGAGTTCTACCACTTGCAGACCGGGGGCGAGGAGAACATCGTCGCCTCGATAACGGTGCCGCTCACGATCCTCATCGGGACGGTCAGCTTCATGGGGAGCATCATCGCTTTCATGAAGCTTCAGGAGCTAGCCTTCTCGGGCTCCGTCGTGTTCCCGTTACAGCAGGTGGTTAACGCCCTGCTCTTCGTCGGCATCCTCGTACTGGCGGCAAACGCGATCTTCGACGGGTCCATCCTCCCGTTCCTCTCGCCGGTGGCGTCCGTGATCGGCATCCTCGCAGCTTCGGCGCTCCTGGGTATTCTGCTTGTCATCCCGATCGGCGGAGCAGACATGCCTATCGTCATCTCGCTGCTGAACGCTGCCACCGGCCTGGCCGCGGCGGCGTCGGGGTTCGTGCTGAACAACTACATCCTCATTATTGGCGGCATCATAGTCGGCGCATCGGGTACGATCCTCACGCGCCAGATGTCCAGCGCCCTGGGTCGTCCCCTGCGCAAGATCATCTTCGCCGGTATCGCCGCGACGGGGACCGGCAGCAAGAGTGGAGGCGGCGAGGACCGGGAGGTCAACGACGCGAGCCCCGAAGAGGCCGGGAGTTACCTGTCCGACGATGCGCAGAAGGTCGTGATCGTGCCGGGCTACGGTCTCGCCGTCGCCCAGGCCCAGAGCCCCCTGCACGACCTCATGGAGACCCTGGAGTCGCAGGGTAAGGAGGTCCTCTTCGGCATCCACCCAGTAGCCGGGCGCATGCCCGGCCACATGAACGTCCTCCTAACCGAGGCCGGCGTCCCCTACGACAAGCTCTACGACCTCGAGGACATAAACCCCGAGTTCGGAGACACCGACGCCGTGATCATCGTCGGGGCGAACGACGTCGTAAACCCGGCGGCGAACGACCCGGACCAAGACACCCCCATCTCGGGGATGCCGATCCTCGACGTCGAGAAGGCGGAGAAGGTCATCTTCGTCAAGCGGTCCCTGAGCCCCGGCTTCGCCGGCGTGGACAACCCGCTCTTCTACGATACCGACAAGACGATGATGGTCTTCTCCGACGCCAAGCAGGGCCTCCAGCAGATCAACGAAGCGGTAAAGAACTCCTGAAGGGAGAGGGGACCGGCTCTCCCTCCGACACTGCTGCGCACACGATGGGCCTTCCGCCACGACAGGCGCGGAGGCCCGTCGCGCTGCTACCCGACGACAGGCTCGTAGCGCCTTGATACGGCCGATGGCGCTACGAGCTACCAACATGGAGTAACCGGGCAAGCGACCTGCCAAACGCCTGTGCGCCTACCACGACCGGACCGTGCAGGAGCGCACCGACGACAAACCACCGGGGGAGAGACCGTTCTGCGAGCAGGTTCTCCGATCGTAGGCGGAGGAGCGCGTACAGCGAAGAGGGAAAGGAGACGGCGAGAGCGGTGACCACCCCTGGCGTGTACCTCCGGAGCAGCAGTGTCTGTGCCAAATGTACGAAGGCGTTAAAGAAGCGGACGGCCGCCACGGCGGCGAAAAGATCGGGACCGACACCCGATCTTGGGGACCTCGCCGCCATGCCGGAAGCGGCGACACTAGCCGCCGACATGCACGCTACCGCCAGCGCCATCTCCCCGGTCGTGACCTCTAGCCGCTCTTTGATGGAGGGTGGAAGCGGGATCTCCTCGCGGTTCTCGCGCCAGAACTCCTTTACCGTGAGGATCTCCTCGAGATCATGGATAAGAAAGACCGCGGGAAGGAGCCGGAACAAAGAGCCAAGCTCTATCTTCAGATCGAGGTACCGAAACACGCTATATTTTCTCGCATCCGCCCCACGTGGTTGCCTGCCCTTGTAAGACCTTCGACGCCCCCCTACTACTTCTTCTCCTGCTGCCGCTGGACGTAGCGCATGATGCCGGTTACGAGCATCTCGTAGTTGCCGGCCAGGCTGTAGCGGTCGGTGTCGTCGGGGGAGGCGCCCTCACGGAGTAGTTCCTCGTCGCCCATGTTCTCGAGCTCGAAGGCTATCTCGTCGCGGCTCGCATTCTCTTCCATCCTCTCCTCGACGAAGAGCAGCCAATGCTCGAGACGCTGTTCGAGCTCGGAGAGGTGGCGTTCCACGTCGTCGAAGCGTCCGAAGTGGGTGGGGCAGATGCTCGCTGGGGCGATCTCGCGCATCTTCTCTATGCTCCTCTTCCAGGCCTCCATGTCGACTTCCGGCGGCGGCGTCGGCGGCCTGACGTAGGATTGCCCGGGAAGCCGTATCCCTGCGACGTCACCGGCGAGGAGCGCGCCGGAGTCGGGATCGTGGAAAGCCAGGTGGTGGTAGGCGTGGCCGGGGGTGTAGTGGGCCTTGAGGAGGCCGCCGGCGACCTCTATCTCCTCGCCGCCCTTCAGGGCCACGAGCCGGCCCTCGGGGACCGGGCGGATCTCGCCCCACAGATCCTCCATCCTCTCGCCGTAGATGCGCGTGGCGCTCTTGACGAGCTTGGAGGGGTCGACCATGTGCGGCAGGCCGATCTCGTGGGCATAGAAGGTCGCGTTCGGCAGGAGCTCGAGCAGGTTCCCCGAAGCGCCGGCGTGGTCGAGGTGTATGTGGGTCAGGAGGACTTGCGCCACATCCTCGGGGGCGACGCCGTTATCCCTGAGGCCCCGCATGAGGTTGTCGAGGCAGGTTGTAGGTCCCGTCTCGACGATCGCGGCCGAGCCCTCGCCTACGAGGAGGAACGAGGCGATGATCTCCTCCGTCCCCATGAAACCAAGGTCTATCGTCTCTATCTTCATCTTCGCACCCACCTCTCTGTCTCAGGCCCCAAGAAGCGTAGCAGAAGACTGGGGGGGCACGGAGCCCCAAGCTGACCTGCCGGAAGTACGGGGTTATGGCGGCGGCGACGTTACGGTCGGGCTCCTATACGGTCGGGCCCCATGCCACCCGCGTCCGGATGCCATGGGTCTTCGTCCGACGCGAATACACGGACGGCGGCCCCGTTTCCGCAAGCGCATCCCGGTCCCGTAGGAGAACGAGCGTTGGGGGTTCGTCTGCTAGACTGCGCGCACCGCGGGCAACGATAACAGGAGGACGAGCTTGAACCTGGATCTCATGCGCGAGTTGTCGGTTTCGACGGGCTCCAAGATCGTGCTGCTCATACTCGACGGTCTCGGCGGCCTCCCGATGGAGGCGGGCGGCAGGACGGAGCTGGAGTCCGCGAACACCCCGAACCTAGACCGGCTGGCGGCTAAGAGCGACCTGGGCCTGAGCAGGCCCGTCGCCGCCGGCGTCAGCCCCGGCAGCGGTCCCGGCCACCTCGCCCTCTTCGGCTACAACCCGCTGGAGTTCCAGGTCGGCCGCGGCGTCCTCAGCGCTCTGGGCGTGGGGTTCGACCTCGGAGAGAACGACCTCGCAGCGAGGATCAACTTCGCCACCCTGGACGGCGACGGCAAGATCTCCGACCGCCGCGCGGGACGCATCCCCTCGGAGAAGGGCGCCGAGCTTGTCGATCTCCTGAACGAGAACGTCCGGGTAGACGGCGCCGAGGTCTTTATCAGCCACGAGAAGGAGTACCGGGCCGTCGTCGTCTTCCGGGCACCTGGCCTCTCCGGCGACCTCTCGGACACCGACCCACAGCGGGTAGGCCTCGAGCCCCTCCCCGTAGAGCCGAACGCGCCCTCCGAGGGCGCAGAGAAGGCCGCCTCCCTGGCGAACACTTTCGTGGAGAGGGCCAATGAGGTTTTGAAGGACCGGCACCCGGCGAACACGGTCCTCCTCAGAGGTTTCGGGATGCACCCGGCGCTCCCATCCTTCGAGGAGACGTACAAGCTCCGCGCCGCGGCGATCGCAGGCTACCCGATGTACAAGGGCCTCGCCCGCCTCGCGGGGATGGAGCTTCTGAAGGAGGGCGAGGGGATCTCCGGGGAGTTCGATACGCTGGAGGCGGCCTGGGACGACCACGACTTCTTCTTCGTCCACATCAAGCCGACGGACGCCGCCGGGGAGGACGGCGACTTCGAGCGCAAGAGGGGGGTCATCGAGGAGGTCGACGGCCTGATACCGCGCCTGCTGGAGCTCGGCCCGTCCGCCCTCGCCATAACCGGCGACCATGCCACCCCGGCGAAGATGAAGAGCCACTCGTGGCACGGCGTGCCGTTTCTCCTCTCCTCCCCCTACACCCTCCCAACGGCGGAGGGCTTCGGGGAGCGTGCGTGCGCGGGCGGCTCTTTGGGGGTCTTCCCGGCGGAGGAGATCATGGGGCTCCTCATGGGACACGCCCTCAAGCTGAACCGCTACGGCGCCTGAGCGTGGAGGGCCGAAAGGAGCCGCCCCCCTCGGTAACTGCCGGACTCGCCGCACTCGAGGAGGAGGTAATCTCCTGCCGCCTCTGCCCGCGCCTCGTCGAGTGGCGCGAGGAGGTCGCCCGCGAGAAGAAGGCCGCCTACAGGGACGAGGCCTACTGGGGCCGGCCCGTCCCCGGCTTCGGCGATCCGAAGGCCAGGGTCGTAGTCCTCGGTCTCGCCCCTGCCGCCCACGGAGCCAACCGCACCGGCCGTTTCTTCACCGGTGACCGCTCGGGGGACTTCCTCTTCGCCTCTCTCCACCGCACGGGCTTCTCGGACAGCGCATTCTCGCGCCGGAAGGGAGACGCGACCCTCCGTGACCTGTGGATCTCCGCGGTCGTACGCTGCGCTCCGCCCGGGAACAAACCCACCCCGGCCGAACGCGACCGTTGCCTCCCCTACGCCACCCGCGAGTTCGCCCTGCTCCCCGCCAAGGTCATAATCTGCCTCGGCGCCTTTGCCTGGGACGGTGCCCTGCGCCTCCACGAGGTCCGTCCCAAACCCAAGTTCGGGCACGGCGCCGAGCACGAGTTACCCACCGGTAGACTCCTGCTCGGCTGCTACCACCCCTCCCAGCAAAACACCTTCACCGGCGTCCTCAAACCCAAGATGCTCGACGCCGTCCTTACGAGAGCCCGGGAGTTAACGCTGCCATAAAGGGCCGCACCCAGGTCGGCAAGCCCGAAAACATCCCGAAGATACGCGCCAGAACGTTAAAGTTTTTATACGAAGGTGCCGATAACAGTAGTGTCGGATGAAACGGCAAACCCTCCGCGAGGCGGGGACGCAAAGCTGAGGACCTCACGCAGGCAGCCCGGCTACCAAGCGATAAGGAGAAGTACGTGCAGTTCACGCTCGACATCAAGCAGGACGTGAAGAAGTTTTTGGCGGTAAGCGGGGTCTCGTTGGCCCTGATCATCGGTCAGGCCGGGGTCGCGAACGCCGCGCCGGTCGACTCCGACCGCGACGGCCTCACAAACACGCAGGAGAAGATCACTCAGACCAGCCCCTACAAGGCCGACTCCGACGGCGACCGAGTCAGGGACGCCGACGAGGACCGTGACCGCGACGGGGTGGACAACTCCAACGAGTTCGGGATGGGCCT
>JADDPR010000294.1 GCA_016781775.1 Rubrobacter sp.
GATGCCCGTGGGTCCTCTTGGAAGGCGGGGACGAGGAGGTGTTCTAGCGGCTTACGCCGTCGGTTCACGGCAGGAATTGCTCTCAGAAATTACTGCCGCCTTACCCGTAGTTTTAAATAACTTATGTAGCATGCGCCGGCGGTGCATCCGGTGTTTCCGAGAGGAAGGAGACGGAGGGTGAAGCTGAAGGAAGCCAGGGTTGGGGTCGGGATCGGGCGCGAGAAGGCCGCGAGGCTGGCGGGGATAGACCGGGCCGGGCTCTACAAGATCGAGACCGGCAAGCGCGTACCCGGGATCGAGGTCGCGACCAGGATCGCGCGGGTGCTCGCCGTGAAGCTGAGCGACATAGACGAGTTCGCCCCGGCGTTGGCGAAGGCCGAGTCTGCCGGGCTCGTCGTGAATGAAGAGGCGTAGAGAGAAAACGAATCCCGAACCCTGCGGGGAGGGGAACAAAAACAGGAGACCGGAGTTGCCAAGATGAACAAACCGACCAACGCGAACAACAACAGCGCGATGCTCTCGAAGCGGCTCGCACCCATGCCGCTGGAGTACCGCGGCTCGGTCGGGGAGGACCTACGAAGCCTGCCGCTAAATGGGCCGGAGGACCACGACACCCTGAGCCGCGAGGAGCAGGCGGCGCTGCAGGCCTGGATCGGCGCCAATATGCGGCCGGCGAAGACGCCCGACCCGTACCGAACGTCGTACGGACTCAAGCACCGCTTCGAGGAGTCGGCCGGCGGATGCTACGTCACGAACGGCCAGTTCAAGGGCGCGATGCTCAAGGCCGGCTATGAGCCGGTAGAGCCGACCGAACTCAACTGGCGTTTTCGGGCGTGTCTTCGGGACCATGGTGACCGGGGCGGTACCACGGATGGACGTTAAGGCGAACCCCGAGGAGACCCTGCGGGCGGCCCTCGATTACCGCCGGCGTGGCCTGCGGGTGGTTCCCGTCAAGTTCCGCGACAAGGCCCCCGTGCTGGACGGCTGGCAGAACTCGGACCTCGACGAGGCCGAGATCCGCGCCGACTTCGAGGGCGTCCCCAGGAACATAGGCCTGATCCTGGGCGAAGTCTCGGGGGACCTGGTGGACGTCGACCTCGACTCGAAAGAAGCCCTCGCCCTGGCCGACACGTTCCTGCCGGGTACCGGCGCGGTGTTCGGGAGGGTCGGCAAGCCACGCAGCCACCGTCTGTTCGTCTGCCCGGGCGCGGCCAGCATCGCGTTCAAGGACGTCGACAACGCCGTGCTCTTCGAGATACGCTCGAACGCGCAGCAGACCGTCGCGCCGCCTTCGGTGCACCCGTCGGGCGAGCGCGTCGAGTGGGACGGCGACGCCTCGCCGGAACCCGTTCGGGTGGACGCCGAGGAGTTGGAAGAGAGATGCCGGCTCCTCGCGACCGCAGCCCTCGTAACTCGCCACCTGCCGCCGCCGAAGGACACCAGGACCGGCGAGGGCGGTGGTCGCCACGGCTTCGCCCTGCCGCTCGCGGGCTTCCTGCTCAGGCGGCTTGATGGGGAAGTCGTGTCGCGGATCTTGCACACCGCATGGGATGCCGCCGGCGGCGCGACCGAGGAGGCGCACCGAGACCTCGACGACATCGTCCGCGGCACGCTCGAAGCTCTCGAAGCCGGCGAGGAGGTGTCGGGAGGCCCCTCGCTGGAGGAGATGGCCCCCGGCGTCCCCAAGCTCATCTCGCGGTGGTGGGGTTGGGAGAAGAAGCGCAAGGGCCGTGGCTCCAAGGACGAAGAGCCGACCCACGACGAGCTGAGGGACCGCTGGCTCGTCACGCACCCGGGCGTCTCTTACGGGCTCGGTGGCTGGATGGCCTACGGCAAAGAAGCGCCCGGAGTCTGGACGCCGGTGCCGGACCACGAGGTCGAGCGGCAGATCCTTGCAGTGTGCGTCGCCGCAAAGCGCGAGGGCGTTCGCCCCACCTACGGCCTCCTCTCCAGCGTGGCGAAGTTCGCCAGGATCGCCGTCTCCGTGCCCGACGAGGCCTGGGATGCAGACCCGGACATCCTGGTGTGCCGAAACGGGGCGCTGCACGTCCCGAGCGGCGAGCTCCGGAACCACGAGCCCGGCCATTACGCCACGAGCGGTGTCCCTTACGCCTACGACTCTGGCGCCGCAGCACCGACCTGGGAGCGCTTCCTCTCGGAGCTCGTGGACCCCGAGACCGCCCTCTTCCTGCAGGAGTTCGCCGGGTACTGCCTCACCATCGACGTCTCCCACGAAGCCGCCCTCTGGCTCTGCGGTCCTCCGGGCGGGGGGCGCTCGACCTTCATCGCCGGGATCGAGGCGATGCTCGGGGAGAAGGCCGGCGTCCTCGGACTCGGGGAGATCGAGCGCAGCCAGTTCGCGCTGGCCGACGTGCCCGGAAAGACCCTCCTGATGGCGACCGAGCAGCCGGCGGGTTTCCTCAAGGCCTCCTACACCCTCAACGCCCTGATCTCGGGCGACAGGCTGAGGGTGGAGAAGAAGTACAAGGACGCCTTCCACGTCCACCCGAGGGCGAAGATCCTGTGGGCGATGAACGACCTGCCGCGCGTGCAGTCGGCGAACGACGGCCTGTTCCGCCGCGTCAAGGTCGTCGAGATCGAGCCCGTCCCCGAGGGCAGGCGCGATCCCAAGGTCAAGGAGGCCGTCAAGGGCGAGGGGTCCGGCATCCTCGTGTGGGCGCTTGAGGGCCTGGCGAGGCTCCGCGAGCGGGGTCGCTTCGAGGTGCCTGAGGCCGTCAAGGACGCGACCGCGCGCTGGCGCGAGCAGAACGACGTCGCCGCGATGTTCGTCGGGGAGGAGTGCGAGACCGGGACCGACAAGAAGGCGAAGGCCTCGGATCTCTACCGCAGCTACAGGAGATGGTGCGAGCAAAACGGCCACAAGGCCAAGTCGGTCACGCAGGTCGCCGAGGACTGGCGCCGGCTCGGATTCGCGCAGAAGCGCACCAAGGAGGGCGTCTCCTGGCACGGGGTCGCGGTGCCGGAAAACCCGTTCGAGATCTGATGCCCGGGAAGCCGAGGACCGAGCCCGGGGGTGTAGGCGTGGCTTCTGCGCCTACACCCCGTGTACACCGGGACGCACCCCGCCTACACCGCGCGGACCCCGGGGCGGCTCATTCGGGCGTAGCGCGGCAAGGGCGGGGGTGTAGGCAGGGGCCCCTCGGTGTAGGCAGCGGTGTAGGCACGAAGAACATGCCTACACCCCCGCGCGCCGTGCTACGGCGGGGCTCGTGTCCTCCGGGTGTAGGCGGTGTAGGCAGGGGGAGGAGCTTCGTACATGGGGGACGGAGAGGTAGGGAGGGTCCCCCTGGGGGCCGTACAGACGGAGGAGAGACCGGGGTGGTCGTCGTGCCTACACCGCCTACACCGCACCCTCCCGGGGAGCGCATCGTCAATCAGTAGGGAGCCCGTTCGGGGTGTTATGACCAGAAGGAGCGAGACATGAGCAAAGCGAAAAGTGATCGGTCGGAGCGGGGGGCGAAGGACGCGGAGGGCGGACCGGCTGGCGGACCTCCCCTCCCCCACCCGGGGACTTGCCGGTCCACCACCCAGTACGGCAGGCCGTGCCAGAACCCCGCTCCGCCCGGGAGGGACGTATGTTGGTCGCACGATCCCGAGCACGTCGCGCAGAGGGCCAAGAACGCCCGCGCAGGCTCGTACGCCGCCCACTCCCCCGGCACCACCGAGATACAGGAGCTCAAGGACGAGCTCAAGGCCCTGGTCCGGGAGGTGAAGGCCGGGGATGTGGCCCCCGGCATCGCCACGGTTATCACGCAACTCTCGAACGTCATCCTGCGAGCCATCGAGCAGGACCGCAAAGTTCGGGAACTGGACGACTTGGAGGAGCGGCTGGCCGCCCTGGAGGGGAGGCGCGATGGGTCGTCTGCACGAGCGGCTGCGTAGGCTGGAGCGTGAGGCGGAGCGGGCCAACGCCCCAACCTTCGCCGACTATTCGAAGGCGGTCGCGCGCCAAACCGCTCGCAACCTGGCCGGTGTTTACAGGAAACTCGCCGCCCACGGGGGCGACCCGCCTACCGGACGGACGCGAGGACCGGAGGGCGATACGCCCGAGCAGGCCGAGGCCGACCGGCGCACCGTCGAGAAGTGGGAGCGGGCGAACGGGGCGCCGGACATCACGGGCGCGGCGGACGAGGCGCGGGCGAGGCTTCTGATGAAGATGGAGTAACCGTGGGCGAGCACCCCGGGGCCGGACCCCCGCCCCGGGGCGCGGCGGTCCAGGAGACCACCACGGAGCCCCGCTCCCGCAGTGTCCGGCAGGATCACCAGGGGTGTCGCCCGGGGCCACTAGACGGTAGCGGCGATCCCTCTGACCGAGATGTCAACGAGGCGCCTTCTCGTAGCCCACGCCCCCCTCGCCGAGCTCGTCCTCGCGCTCCTCGGCCCGCTCGCGCGGGAGATTTACCTGCCACCGCCGCGCGCTCTCGCCGCGATGCGGCCCGTCGCGCAGCTCTTGAAGCTGCCGTCCGGCTTCCGTCCCTAGTACGACGCCGAGCGCCACTTCGAACGGCTCGCCGGTCCGTCTCGCCCGGGCCCTCGCCTGGCGGGCCAAGACCTCGGCCATCAGGTCGTCCACCCTCATGTTCCGGTTCATGCCCTTCCCCTTGACGTCGAAATGCCTTACTCCGGCAACGCTAGTAGGGCTCGGGTCCGAACTCCTCGTCCGGTCCTTCCCCGTCCGCGTACGGGGCCACGTGCTCCAACCTGTAGGCGTTCTCCGCCACGACCCGCCTGACAAGCTTCTCGTCGGTCACGGATGTCGCGTGTTCTTGCCTCCGGTGGGCCAGGGTTTCGCGGACGAGTCCGTCGTCGTTGGCGGCCTCCAGGTGCCGACCGCACCCGCAGAGCATAGCTTTCATACCTATTCTCCTTTCCCGTTCCCCACGAACGAGGATGGCTAGTGAAACACACCGTACAAGCTCCGTTAAGTGCTGGAAGAACATACGGGAGACGTATATGTTGTGCTCCTCCATTGATTAATCATAAGGAGCGAGGCATGGTGGGACGGGGAGCTCTTGGAACGGATGTTCGCCCTGCCGCCCTCCGACCGCGCGGAGCTGGCCGAGATACTGGGTGCGAGGGCACTCGAGGTGGGGAAGCGGGCGCGGGAACGTCGGGGTAGACGCTAGGACATCTAGTGACCCGAGGTCCTAATCGGGGCTCCGGCCCTCCGTCCTCGAAGGCTAGGCGTGGAGGGCCGGAGAACCAGTCCTATTGCGGGGGTTCCTGCCCCGACGACATGACGGAGGTGTCCCGTCCTGTCTCGCCTTGCGCATCTTCCATGACGAAGGTGACGAGCAGGTTCACCTTGTAGCCGGTGATCCTCCCGTTCTCGATCAGGACGTTCTTGTCCTTCACCCAGGCCCCCTCGACGTTCCTCAGCGTACTCGTGGCCCGGTTTATGCCCTCTCTTATGGCCTCCTCGAAGCCCTCCGTCGAGACGGCGCTGATCTCAGTGACCGATGCGACCGACATGATTTCGACCTTCCTCTCCTCCTCGCTTCCCTTGGGCGTCTTGTAGCCGCTTCGGCGCGGAGGCAAACGTCGCGAGGCGGACGGGGTCATCCGCCCACCGGGTCGCGGGGTCTTGGTCGCGACCCCGGCCCTTTTCGCGCCCGGGACGGTAAGCCGGGCGTTTCGCGCCCAATACGTGGGTACAAAACCGAGGCCCACAGGAACGCGAGAAGCGGCTCGGGCAAGCTCGAGGGCGGCGAGAGCTGCACCAACTGCAACGGCACGGGAGTCGTGATAAAGGCCGTAGGCGGCGGGGGCTAAGGCTTCCGATACCGGAAGCCTACGGCGGGCCGGGGTCCTTCCTTGGGCCTCGGCCCACCGTTGTCCGCCGACCCCGAAGACGATACCCGTCGGCGTTCCGCTTTCGGTCGGCAGAGAGCGGACCCGGCGCCGTTAGGAGTGGGGAAAGGGAAGAGGAGTAAGCGGCGCCGGTATCAGCGGGTCGGCGGGAACCTGGCCCTTAGCTGGTCGCGGGCCTCGTGGATCACGGCGTCGTAGGGGTGCGCCTTCATCCAGCGGGTCGCCTCCACCAGGAGCCGGTCCACGTCGCGCCGGTCCCCGAAGTCCTTGGCTTTCATCATGCGAACGAACAGCCGATGGCGAGCCGCCGCCTCGTGGTCGCCCCGGTCCCCGAAGTCCCTGCCGAAGAACCGCATGTAACTATTCTACCATGAGCCGACGCCCACAAGACGTGGCGCTTATCCAAAAACTGTGCACAACCTACGAAGAACGAACGCCCCGGCCGGCGGCCCCCCGCCTCCCGACTACTCGGAGAAGCTACCGCAATCCCCTGGCTGCCTCTACGACGAGGTCCCACAAGAACCCGTAGGATGCGACGAGCAGAACGACGGCGCTCACGGCGGTCCCGAGGAGCGCGAACAGCCTCCTGCGCCGGCGCTGCAGCAGCCCCACCACGCCGAGCACCAGCGCCACCACGGTAACGAGCAGGCTCCCCAGTATCCCGAGGGCGAAGACCGTCGCCAACCCCGACGCGTCGAGGCTTCCGCCCCCCGCCGCCTCCCAACGGTCCGCAAATGACAGCAAAGCGAGGGCGCAGGAGAACGCGCCGCCGCCGATGAGGGACAACCAGAACGACCACCTCCCGGCCCCGGACTGCTCGGTCCTCGCCACGCCTCTCACGCGATCAGGGTAGCAGAGGCTCGGAGCCCGCACGCCACCCCGAATGCCGGCCTCTTCTTTCGTTCCAAGTACGGGCTTTCTTTCAAACCCTTCCCGAATGCAGGTGGGCGCGCTTCATCCGTGAGACCGCGCTCCCCTGTAATGCACTCCTGGCTCAGTCCCAGTCCGCGCTGCTCCCATAGAACCCCTCCGGCCCCTCTTCGAGGGCGTCCGTCGCCTCCTCGACCTGCCGCTCGTGCGCCTTTTGCAGGACGATGGCTGCGATCTTCTCCATCCTGACCCACATCTCCCAGCCGCCCCGCTTTTGCTCCTCGGTGGCTCTGCTCCGCCACACGCAGGGGTCGTAGCCTCGGCGCCAGCCGGTCATGTCCCACAGGGCGTAGCGCACCCCCTCGATCCCCTCCGTTCGCAGGACCTCCACGAGGCCGGGGACGCACGTCCGCTCGATCTCCTCCAGGGTCTTTAGGTGCGGGGGTGTAGGGCTCATCTTGAGTATTCTACCGACAGGCGATGCTGTCCCCATTAACTTGCAGTGCTCAGGCCTTCCATGAGGCAGACGGAGACCAGAGAGCAACCGATTTAGCCGACGAATACCGGAGTACCAGCCAGGGGCGCGGCGGCTGGGTTGCTCCCAGGAGTTACAAACCAGGGCCTAATCCCTTGAAAGTTCGGGGGGTAGGCTCTGGTCCCCCACACCGTCGCGCTCAGGTACCGACTGCCCTTGGACAAGGTGTCTCGCGTTCAAGTTCAACTTGACGTGGGGACTCCATGCCCTTCCCCGTATAATTGGAGGCAGGCACAATTGGAGGAGATATCGTGGGTGCTCTCGCCTTTGAAAACGAGCGGTGGCGAATCGCGGACCAAACCGCCGCCTTCCTGTTAATAGACCGGGATGTCTGTCGCAGGGCGTTCTACGGAGAATCGCTGAACTTCGTCTCGCAGGTAGTCGAGTGCGTTCGTTCTTGGGAAAACGACCCGGACTACGACCCTGAGACGATGATAGAGGATTGGGCTCATGACGTCGGCGCCGGGGTTTTCGACGAGGACCGGCGCAACAAGAGCGATCTCATGCACATCGAGAAGATTGTAGCGGGCGAGTTCCTTCGCTTCGCGCTCAAACGTCCCGAGCTTCGCCACGAGAACGAGTATCACCTGTACCTGGTTTGCGTGCGGATCGAAGAGGAGCGGCTGGGCAGACAGCTCACCACCTCCGAACTCAACCGATTCACCCGTAGATTCTACGCACCGAGCTACCGCCGGAACTTGGAGAAAATCCCGAAGGAGCAATGGGACGAGCTTCGTTTGGAGTTGGAACACGAGGAGCCCCATACTCGCGGTAAGCGTCTTCCCAGACGAAAAGCGGGTTAGCACCCTATCCAGGAATGGAAAGGCCCCGTCATCACGACGGGGCCGCTTTTCGCGTATGAGGTTCCGGGACTTGCTACCTATTGACCTCTTCGCCTACCACTACCGACATGACTTCGTCGCTTATATCGAAGTTGGCGAAGACTTCCTGAACGTCGTCGTTGTCCTCGAGCGCGTCGATCAGCCTGAGCGTCTGCTTTGCGGTCGAGGCGTCGAGATCTATGCTGTTCTGCGGCTGCATCGTGATCTCGGCGTTCTCGAACCCGAGGCCCGCCTCGCGCAACGCGTCCCTGACCGCCGTGAAGTCCTCGGCCGAGGTGACGACGCGGTAGTCGCTCTCGGAGGTCTCGACGTCCTCGGCGCCCGCCTCGAGCGCGGCCTCCATAAGCTCGTCCTCGTCCACGGAGT
>JADDPR010000512.1 GCA_016781775.1 Rubrobacter sp.
CGAACGAGGTCGCCGAAGCGTTCTGGGTCCCGGTCGAGAATTTGGTAGAAGAAGACGTCGAGATCGCGGACTTCCCCGGAAGCTGGCCTGCCTTCACCTACAAGGAGCGCTACGTCATCTGGGGCCTCACCCACCGCATCCTCACGCAGCTCTGGACCCTGACCTCCTAGGCCGAACCGTCGCATCGAACGGGCACCCTAGCCCCGAAGCCCCTCCCGCGTAAACTCCAGCGCCGCCTTCATCCGCTCCAGGATCACCTCGGGGTGCGGCGTCCCGAGCGGCCAGGGCTTCAACTCCAGGCTGATGGCCCCCGGGTAGTCGCTCCGCCCAACTTCCGCCAGAAACTCCTTGAGCGGGAGCTTTCCCTTGCCCGGGATCCGGTGCTGGTCGCCCCCGGAGAGGTCGGAGTCCGAAAGGTGGACGTGGCGGAGCTGCCCCCTCAGCTTCTCCCAGAACTCTATGAGCCCGACCCCGCTCGCCCCAACGTGGCTGGTGTCCACCGTGACGTCGCCGATACCGACGAGGTGCTCGGGCTTGTAGCAGCTCCCGCGCCGGACGACGAAGCGTCGCTCGGACGAGTTCTTCGGCATGTTCTCGACGGCGACGGGGACACCGGTCGCGCGCGCTTCCGCCAGGGCTCCCGCGCTCCATCGCGCGAGCGGGCGTCCGGGCGGCGGCGGGTGAGCGACGACCACGGCCTCCCCGATCTTCCCGGCGAGCCTCGCGCTCCTGACCAGCGTCTCCTCGGAGCCGAGCCGCCACGCGCCCCGGTAGATGGGCGGGTGAAGGGCGAGTACGGGCATACCATGCCGCTCGGCGAGCTCGTTGATGTACGCATGCTGGTGGGTATCCCAGCGCTCGTCCATCATCACCTCGACCCCGTCAAACCCAACCTCGGCCGCCCACCCGTAGACCCGGTCCAGCCCGAACGGATGCAACGAGCCCGTGCTGAAAGCCACGGGTACGCTCAAGCTAGTCCCCTCAGTTCCAGAAACTGCTGCACTGTAGAGGGCGAGTGGTTCTGGTAGTGGTTGTTAGCGTAGGCGAAGATCTCGCGGCCCTCCCCGAGAAAGCGGTTCACGAGGTCGCTCCACCAGCGCAGGTCCTCCGTCCTGTCCTTCTTCGGCCTCGTGTGCCCGTGTGGGAACTCGCGCCGGTTGCCGAGCCAGCGGATGTAGGCGAAGGGCGCCGTCGCCTCGTCGAGGCGCGGCATCCCCGGGTAATCCACGAGCGTGAGGGCCACCCCGCGATCCTGCAACATCTCCTCAAGGCCCGAGTCGAGCCAGCTGCGGTGGCGCACCTCGACGGCGTAGCGGGGGCCGTCGGGGAGTTCTCCCAGAAAACGGTTTAGGACCTCCGTACACTCCGAGGAGAAGTCCGGCGGGAGTTGGAGTAACAGGGGACCGAGCTTGTCGCCGAGGCCCTCCACCGTGCGGACGAATGCCGTGGTCTCGGCCTTGCAGTCCACGAGGTTTTTTTCGTGCGTGATCTCCCTCGGGAACTTCGCGGCGAACAGGAAGCCTCGGGGCGCAAGCTCGCGCCAGCGGGCGACCGTGGAGCGCTTCGGGGTCCCGTAAAACGTAGAGTCGATCTCGACGGTGGCGAACCGCTTCACGTAGGCGTTCAGCCGGGCGGCGGGCGGCGTGCCCGGCTCGTAGACCGTCCCCTCCCAATCCGCGTAGGACCACCCGGAGGTACCGAGGTAGAGCCCCCGCTCGGGCGGCGAGACCTCTCCTGCGTCCTCCTCGAAGAGCTTCGCTTGTAGGGGATCCGTCATAAGAAGAACTTCGATGCTAACACAGCCTCCTCAGCGCATTTATGAACCCTCGCCCAACCCCGCGGGCCAGGATGTACTACGCTGCCGAGATGGCTCCCGTTTGCAAAGAACTCAGGAGGGGCGGCGCGTGAAGGTCTTCTACTCGGACCAGTTTGTTCTCCCCCTGCCCGAGGGCCACCGCTTCCCGATGAAGAAATACTCCATGCTCCGCGCGCGCGTCGACGAGGCCGGCCTCTGCGGCCCTGGGGAGATGCGCGTCCCCCACGCGGTCACGGACGAGGAGGTCTTGCGCGCCCACGACGCAGGCTACCTCGAGAAGGTCGTCTCCGGGACGCTGGACAAGCAGGAGATGCGCAGGATCGGCTTCCCCTGGTCCGAGCGCATGGTCGAGCGCTCGCGCCGCGCCTCGGGCGGCACGCTCGACGCCTGCCGGACCGCCCTCGAAGACGGCATCGCCGCCAACCTCGCCGGCGGTACCCACCACGCCTTCGCCGACCGGGGCGAGGGCTTCTGCGTCCTCAACGACTCGGCGATCGCCGCCCGCACGCTCCAGGACGAGGGGCTCGTCGGGAACGTGCTCGTCGTCGACACCGACGTCCACCAGGGGAACGGCACGGCCGCGATCCTCGCCGACGACCCGACCATCTTCACCTTCTCCATCCACGGCGAGAAGAACTACCCCTTCAACAAAGGGGAGAGCGACCTCGACGTCGGCCTCCCCGACGGCACCGGCGACGGCGTGTTCCTCGAGGCCCTGGGGACCGGGCTCGAAGAGGCCTTGGACCGCGCGGGCGCGACCATGGCGATCTTCCTCGCGGGCGCCGACCCTTACGAGGGTGACAAGCTCGGCCGCCTCTCCGTAACAAAGAAAGGCCTCGCAGAGCGCGACCGGCTCGTGCTGGAGGCATGCCGGGAGCTGCGCCTCCCCGTCGCCGTCACGATGGCGGGCGGCTACTGCCCGAGGATCGAAGAGACGGTGGACATCCACTTCCAGACGGTGGAGCGGGCGGCCGAAATGGCAGATACGTTCAAACCGTGGCGAAACGAGAAAGGTGCGAAGTATGGCTAACGGAGA
The DNA here is from genome assembly GCA_016781775.1 of Rubrobacter sp. Lineage (GTDB taxonomy): Bacteria > Actinomycetota > Rubrobacteria > Rubrobacterales > Rubrobacteraceae > Rubrobacter_F. The sequence continues at coordinate 2,853 of JADDPR010000512.1, forward strand.
TGCGGCCCCCGTACGAATGGTCCCCGCAGGATGAGCGACCGGGAGAGGAACTCCTGCGTCATCATCGGCGCCGGCGTCTCCGGGCTTCTCGCCGCGAAAGGGCTGCGGGAGGCGGGCTGGCGGGTGACGGTCCTGGACAAGGGCCGGGGCGTCGGCGGACGGATGGCGACCCGGCGCTTCGGTGGCGGCTCCTTCGACCACGGGGCCCAGTTTTTTACCGCCCGGAGCGACGAGTTCAAGGGCATGGTCGCGGACTGGCAGAAGGCCGGCGCCGCCCGCGAGTGGTCCCGCGGCTTCGCCGACGCCGCGGGCAACCCCAACGAGGACGGACACCCCCGCTACCGGGGCGCCGAGGGGATGACCTCCGTCCCGAAACACCTCGCCCGAGGCCTCGACGTGCGCACCGGGGAGAAGGTGGTCCGGGTGGACGGGGACGGCGGCACCTGGCGCCTCGAGACGGAGACCGGTACGGTGGCGACCGGGGACGCCTTGATCGTCACGGCCCCCGTCCCACAGGCGCTACAAATCGTGGGCTCCGGGGAGTACGAGCTGCCCGGCCCGGCGCGCGAAGAGCTCGAAAGGGTCTCTTACGACCCGTGCCTCGCGCTGATGGCCCTGCTCGACGGGCCGAGCGGTGTGCCTCAGCCGGGGGGCGTGCAAATCAAGGGCGAGCCGCTCGACTGGATCGGGGACAACCGGCTCAAGGGCATCTCCGAGGCCCCCGGCATCACGATCCACGCCGGCCCTCAGTGGAGCCGGGAGCACTTCGAGGACGACGAAGCGGAGATAACCGCCGTCCTCCTCGGGTTCGCAGGGGACATGGTCGGCGCGAACGTCGTCTCGACCCAGCTCGCCCGCTGGCGCTACAGCTGGGTCTCCGAGTCCCACCCCGAGCCCTGCCTCCTCGCTCAAGCGAATCCCCCGTTGGTCTTCTGCGGGGACTCCTTCGCCCAGCCCAAGGTCGAGGGCGCCTCCCTCTCCGGCCTCGCCGCAGCGAGCGCCCTGCTCGGGGTCGGGTAGGCCGGAAGGTCGCTTGGAGTACCTGTTTCTGGCCCACCTCGCCTCGACGCTCTTTATGGTCGGGCTGATCTGGTTTGTCCAGATCGTCCATTACCCGCTCTTCGCCCGGGTGGGGGAGGAAGGCTTCCCGCTCTACTCGGAGGCCCACTCGCGCCTCACGAGCTACGTCGTCGGCCCCCCGATGCTCATCGAGGCGGGGACGGCGCTCCTCCTCGTGTTCCGACGCCCGGAGGGGGTGCCCCTCTCCCTCACGCTCGCAGGTCTCGCGCTCGTCGCCGCGATCTGGCTCTCCACCGCCCTCCTGCAAGTTCCCCGCCACACCGCTCTGGGCTCCGGCTTCGACCGGTCCGCGTGGAGCGGCCTCGTCGGGACAAACTGGATCCGCACCGTAGCGTGGAGCGCGCGGGGCCTCGTCGTCCTGTGGATGGCCTCCCTCGTGCTCGGTCCATAGCCTTCCGCGCCGCACGCCAACTTGCGAAAATAAGTAAAGGTGGTACTAATAGAATTCAAAGCAATTGACTTCACGATCCTCACGTAGCGATGTGGGTAGCAGAGAAGGAGCGGGGCGATGGGAACGAGGAGAGTGGCGCTTAAGCCCCACGCAGCAAAAATCCGGCGTTGGGTCGACGAAGGCCGGGGGGACGAGTGGATCGCCGGCGAGCTGAACACCACGCCCTCCAGCGTACAGAGCTTCCGCTCGCGCAACTCGATCTACCGCCGGGATCCCGTAAGGCGCGGTAGGCTCTCCGAACACGCCGTAGTCCTCGAAGAGAACGAAAGGGGCATCCTGCTCGTCACGGACGCGACCGACTCCGACGTCTTCGCCAAGGAATGGCGACACCTCGTCGGTGACGGCTCCGACGACGTCCGCATGGTCGTCACCCAGGACCGCATCTACCTCGAAAAGGTCCGCTAGCCTTGTCGGAGAACGTCCCCGCTTTCCCCGTAAGCCTCCCCCTCGACGCCGCCGAGACCCTCCACAACGCGCTCGAAGACCTGCTGGAGAGCGGCCACGGAGACCCCACCCTCGAAAGGTCCTACCGCATCCTCTCCTGGCGCATCCTCGCCGCCAGGGGCGAGGGGGGCAACCGCTCCGACCTTATCGCGCGCATGGCGCAAGCCGCCCGGGAAGCCGAGACCCTCGAAGAGTACGAGGCCGTCCGAAACGACGCTCTAGGCCCCATCCTCGACGGGCTGGAGAGCGCCGAAAACCGCGACCCCTAGGAAGTACGGAAGGGGTACGCGGCCAGGGCGTGAACGCGTTACGGTCGCCGCGCGGCCGGGCCCGCAACCCGAGAAAGCTTTGACTTTGGCTCGCTTTGGGGTGTGCTAACCTCTCGGTGATCCCGCGTTCCATCCGAAAGGTTTCACCACATGCAGGAGATTTCCGTCCTCGCCCAGGCTCTTCTTTTAATAGTCTTCGTGGGCGGGTTGGCGCTTCTGGCGCAGTGGGGCCGCAAGAACCGTGGCGCAGAGATCAGCCTGGTCGTGATCGTCCTTTTCCTGTCTTTTCTCGTGGCCGCTTCCGGTCTCCTGGTGGCGCTGGTCGCCCGGACAGGGGCGTTGCCGCCCGAACTGCCCCTGGTTCTCTCGGCGAGCGGGGCGGTCGTTCTGGTGGTCGCGGGCATCGCAGGCATCGCGCTTTGCGTGCCGCCGTTACGACGGATCATGAGCCGTCGCACGCCGGCGCACGAGGGGTACGCCGCGCCGTCGGGATCCGCGGAAACCCCGTCGCGGCGCTTCTGGTCGGACCCGGTGATCTTCTTCGCGCTCTGGCTCTCGATGCTCGTGCTGGCGCAGAACCTCGCTACGCTCCTGTTCTTCGCCTTCTCCCCGGACGCGTTCGAGGCCACCTTCTCGGCGGCGGGGAGGCTCTCGCCGGTGAGCATCGTCGCCAACCAGCTCCCGTTTATCGTGGTCGCGGCGCTTGGGGTGGGCTTCGGATACCGACGCAACCTGCGCGAGACCCTCGCCCGCTTGGGGTACGGTCCCATAACGCTCCGCCAGCTCGGAGTCGTCGTGCTGTTTATCGTGGGGACGCTCCTCCTCTCCCTCGCCTTCGACGCCCTCTTCGCAGCCCTCCAGCCCGAGCTCTACGACCGCGTCGGCGAGGTCTCCGAGGGCCTCGTAAGCACGGAAGGGTTCAGCCCCCTCGCGGCGATCCTCTTCGGGCTCCTGATCGGGGTCGGCGCGGCGGCCGGGGAGGAGACGCTCTTCCGGGGCGCCCTGCAACCCGCCCTCGGCATCCCGCTCGCCTCCATACTCTGGGCCTCCTTGCACGTCCAGTACGGCCTGAGCGTCCTGCTCGTCTACATCTTCGTGATCTCGATCGGCTGGGGCATCCTTCGAAACCGCATCAACACCACCGCCACGTTCCTCGTCCACGCCGGCTACAACTTCTCCCTCGTCGTTCTCTCCTACTTCTCGCAGCTCTAGCGCGTCTCCCAACAAGCCGTCCGAAGCATCGCACAGTTTGGCCCGTGGGCTCGTTGATGGACTCGTATGGAGTTTGTTGAACGTGAGGGTGCGGGGTTCGGGCGTGTTGGAGCCCGTTAGATGTTGCGAGGCGCGTCGAGAAGCGACGCGGTTCGGGGCGCGGCGGTTTAGGCGGCCAGGGTGCTCTCTACGGGTCCCCTGGCGATGTCCGGGTCGAGGTTGGTGGCGATCTGGAGGAGGAGCAGGCTCACCTCGAGGTCGAGGCCCTCGGCTATGCTCTCCAGCACGCGGGAGGAAGGGTCCTTCTCGCCCCTTTCGATCTCGGCCAGGTAGGAGATGGAGACGTGGGCCCCCTCGGCAACTTGCCTGAGGGTGAGCCCGCGCGCGTTGCGCGTCGCTCTGAGGGTCTCCCCGATCGCCGAGAGAAGGTCGGTCTTTTTGGGCTGGGGGCGAATCTCCACGGTCTTCATATCCAAATTCTATACCCCGCTCGGCGCCAGCGGCAACCCGCCCGCGAGCTCTTTGACGAGCTTGACCTGCTCGGCGTCGACCTTCGGCGTGTCGTAGGGCGTCTCCATGACCGCGGGCACCCCCGGCAGCCCCTCGAAGAACTCCGTCCACGCCTCCGTCGAGACGTGCCCCTCCCCTATCCTCTTGTGCCCGTCCCGCCGGCTCCCAAGCTCGTTCTTCGCGTCGTTCAGGTGCAGGAGGGCGATCCCATCGCCAAGCGTCTCCCGCAGCTCGCGGGCGACACGGCCGGCTCCCGTAGGGGTCGAGAGGTCGTGGCCCGCGACGAAGGCGTGCGCCGTGTCCACGCAGGCCCGCACCCCGGCACCTGACGTCACCCTAGCGAGGTCCTCGAACGAGGAGCAGAGTTGCGTCCCGGCCCCCACCGAGTTCTCGACCACGGGCTCCGCGGGCCCCCTCTCGCCCGCCTGCTCCAGCGAGATCTCCCGGGCCCGAACGAGGCCCTCGATCAGGCGCTCCATCCCGAGTTCCTCCCCGTCGCCCCCGTGGCTCCCCGAGTGCACCACGACGTAATGAGCCCCCAGGGCACCGGCCGCTACAAGCTCCGCCGCGAGGACCTCCGCCGAACGTTCCCGGTGGTCCGGCTTCTGCGAAGCGAGGTTGATGAGGTACTTGGCGTGGACGACCACGGGCGAGATCCCCGCCTCCCGCGCCCCCTCGACGAAGTCCTCCGCGTCGGGGCGGGGCTGCGGCACGGCCCACCCTTGCGGGTTGGAGACGAAAATCTGGACCGCCTCCAGCCCCTGCTCGCGGGCGAGGCGCAGGGTGCTCTTCACGAGACCACCCGAAGTGGGCAGGTGCCTCCCCACCCTTGTGGTGCGCGTCGCCCCGTTCTTCCCTGGCCCTGACATGCGGAGGATTCTAGCGTGCACTTTGCCCCGGCGCGGCGGGGGATATAATCGGAGCCAGATTTCAAGAACGGAGGGAGCGGTTTTTATGGCCGTCGAAGGCAAGGTAGCCAAAATATTGGGCAAGGGCGAGATCGTCATAAACCGTGGGCGCCAGCACGGCGTTCGCGGGGGGATGCTCTTCGAGATCTTCGCCCCCGAGGGCGAGGAGGTCTGGGACCCGGATACCGGCGAGACCCTGGGCACCGTGGAGGACGTGAAGGCGAAGGCCGAGGTCACGGAGGTCAAGGAGAAGCTCGCCGTCGCCCGCCTCGCCGACGCGGGCTCGCCATTCGGGGCCTCGGGCATCGGGGGCCTCGGCGAGATGCAGGAGAACCTCCAGCGCATCTTCGGGCAGATGTTCGGGGAGGGCGTCCAGGTGCAGGGCTTCGGCACGAACCCCAAAGACCAGGATGCCGAGGATCTCGAGAACATGTTCGGCGGCCCCTTGCAGGACCTGAGCAAGGTCCAGGTCGGCGACGCCGTGCGCGAGATCAAGCGCCGCTAGCAGCGCCTTTTATACCTCCTTGGCCTTCTCGCGCCTCCCGGTAACCTTCAGCCTCATCGCCGCCTGCGTCATCGTGTACGTCGGCCTGGCCGGCGCGGGCTCATCCACCGTGGGCTCCTTGTGCCAGCCGGGGGGCGGCGCGATCCTCGGCTCCCTGATCCCGCTCTGCGTCGCCGAAGGCCAACCGTGGCGCCTCGTCACGAGCATCTTCCTGCACTCCGGCATCACGCACCTTCTGCTGAACATGCTCTCGCTTTATTTTCTCGGCTCGTTCGCCGAGGCGACGTTCGGGCGCGGCCGTTTCTTCGCGATGTACGGGCTGAGCGGGATCGCCGGGGGCCTCGCCTACCTCTACTGGAGCGTCTTCACGGGCGCCATCGCGCAGCCGGCCGTCGGGGCCTCGGGGGCGATCTTCGGCCTCCTCGGGGGCGTCTTCGGCTACGCCATCCGGCGCGGAACCTTCTCCGCCCGCGACCCCGTGATTGGACAGCTCCTCTTCCTGACCGCGCTCAACCTATTCCTGGGCTTCTCCATCCCGAACGTCTCCAACGCCGCCCACCTCGGTGGCCTCGCCGGAGGCCTCGTCTACGGCTTCCTTCTCGCCCCGACGGTCTTCTCGCAGAAGAGGCTCGCAGCCTTCGCCCCCGCCGCCATCACCCTCGGCATCGAGGCGCTCCTCCTCGGAGCCTGGTACCTCCTCGTCGTCTGATTCCAACCTCTCCCCCGGCCTCTACGACCTCCCCCTACCGGACCGAGCCCAGAGCGCCATGATCGAGCCTACGTGCCAGAAGGGTTGCTTTTGCGGAACGCGCTAATGGCCCAATACGATCGTCAGGCCCAGGGTGGTGACGACGAGCGTCGCGGCGAAGAGTAGGCCGGAGAGCCTGCCGGCGTCCCCGGCCTGGGTCTCGGGCAGCAGGTGGGCGGCGCCCATGTAAGCGAGAACGCCGCCGGCCGCTCCGGTCAGGATTCCCAGGCCCCCTTCGTCCGGCACCGGGAGGGCCATCGTGGAGACGGCGGCGATAGGGATTGCGAGCCCCAGGGCCAGGGTCGTCCACACCATCTTGGCGCGCGTCACCCGCGAGGCCACCAGGATCGCGGCGAGCGAGAGGCCGACCGGAACCTGATGGACGAGGATGCCCAGCCCCAGAAGCCCGGAGACGGCCGTGGATGCCCCGGCGGCCACACCCAGCACGAAACCGTCGGCGAGATTATGCACCGCGAGGCCGAGAAAGAGCGGCCACAGGAGCGTACCCTTCAGCGCGCCATCCTCGGCGAGATGGTCCACGTGTACGCGGCTCAGGGCCTCGGTCAGAAACAGGAGCACGAACCCGGCGACGAATCCCCCTATCGCCGCCGTCCCGGCCATCTCGAGCCCCTCCGGGAAGAGGTCCGCGAACGCGAGGGCCAGCAAGATGCCGGCGGCGACAGCCGACGAGTAGGACCGCCTGGATGGGCCAGACTTCTTCCCGACAAGAGCCACCATTCCCGCCCCAGAGAAGCCGACCATCGCGATCAGGGCGAGCAGGAGAACGGTGCTCATACTCCCCCCGTCTCAACGCCGTCTTGTCCCCCACCCGACGAATTCTCCGCCCGTAATTGAAATATTTTTTCAACAACAGGCAAAACTCTTAGAGGCATGCCGCACACCTACCGTAGACCTCCACGCTGTGGGAGCGGACCTCGAACCCCTGGTTCTGAGTAGGGATTCGCGCGGAATCCAGGGGGCACTCCTCGAACTCGGAGATGTCTCCGCAGGACTCGCAGATCATGTGGTGATGGTGATCTGCGGCGAGCTCGTAGCGCGCCCCGTCGCCGAGGTCCAACCGGCGAACGATCCCCAACGATCCCAACAGGTCGAGCGTCCGGTACACCGTGACCATCCCAACACCCGGACAGCGAGCCCGTATGCCCTCCAGGCTCTGGTGCTGCTCCGCCGCCAGCGCTCCCAATACCGCCACCCGCTGCGGCGTCACCTTGTACCCGCGACCTCGCATCTTTCCGACCGCGCTCTCTAAGCTCAACCAGCCCGCCCCGTCTCTAGCCCGTAGATGAAAACTTTTTTCATTGACAGCTTAACAGCCAGGACAATCTACGACAACCTTCTAGCTCTCTTGGGACCTAACGCCTGGCTGGGCGCACGTTGGATGTGGGCGTTCTCGTAGGGGACAACGCAGCGCCCACGCCAACGAAAGGGATCAAGCTCCTGCGAGAAAAGTACTTCCTTAGCTCGCGGACGGACGCTTCCTGCCAGTGCTCGCGTGGCGGAGAAGAAAGATGAGAGCGAACGTCAGGGCGAGGACCGAGGCAACGAAGAGGTTGCCGCGGAAGTCGCCGAGAAGGAAGGCCGGATCTATGCGCAGGGCCTCCACGAAGAAGCGCCCGACGGAGTAGAGGCTCACGTAGAGCAGGAAGACGTCGCCGTCCTTGAGGCGCGAGGCGAAGCGACGCGCCACGTACAGCAGCACGAAGAAGACCAGGACGTTCCAGATCGACTCGTACAGGAACGTGGGGTGGAAGGCTTGCGCGTCCGCGAAGCCGTCGGGTCTGTTCTCGGGCGCGATGCGGATGGCCCAGGGGAGATCCGAGGGCCGGCCGAAAAGCTCCTGATTAAAGTAGTTTCCCCACCGGCCGATGGCCTGGGCGAGGATCAGTCCGGGGGCCGCGGCGTCCGCGAACATCAGCGCGCTGATGCCGCGGATGCGCGCGAAGATCAGGACGCCCAGAAAACCGCCAACGACCGCGCCGTAGATGCCCAGGCCCCCGTTCCAGACCTCGAAGACGCCGGGGAACGGGTCGTCCGCGTAGAGCTCGTAGTCCGTCAGGACGTGGTAGACGCGCGCCCCGATAAATCCCAGGGGCACGACGAAGAAGAGCGCGTCGAGCGCGAGGGCGCCGTCGTAGCCCTTGCGCGCGAGCTCCCGGGAGACGACGAAGGTGCCCACCGCTATCCCGAGGGCGATGCACAGGCCGTACCAGCGCATGGCGAAAGGCCCGGCCTCGAAGATGATCGGGGACGGCGGGCTCGGTAGCGTGAGGGCCATCAAGACGTGCGACAACGAGACTCCTTCGCTCACTAGCCGGCCTCCCTAGTAGGAGGAGGCCGCTGGGTAGACGGCGGGATCCGCGGGCGGCGTGCTGTAGTAGGCCGGGTCCGAGCTCACCGGCGGGGCATAGCCCGGGGAGGTGTAGTCTTCGGGGGCCACGACGGGGGCGGCGGGGATGGACGGCGTGGCGCCGCCGGGGGTCTCGCCCGCCCTACCACCGGCGTAGGGCACGTCGGTCCCTTTCTCGGGCGCCTCCGGCGCGGGGCCGGCGACGGTCCGGTGCGGGTCCTTGGGGGACTGCTCGACGCCCGCGTACTCCTCGAGGACGTGACGGACGACGGGGGCGGAGGTCTTGTCCGGGTGGAGGCCGCCGCCCTCGACCATCGCTACGACGACGAGGGGCCTCACCTGGTTCTCGGCCCAGCCGACAAACCAGGTGACGGGGTCCTTGCCCCACATCTCGCCCGTGCCGCTCTTGCCGAGGATCGGAAGCTTCGAGTCCACGAAGGCGGCCTCGGAGGTACCGCCCTTGCGCGTCACGCGCCTGAGGCCCTCGATGGTGTCCTCCATGTCCTGCGCGTTCACGTCGATCTGGCCGGCCGGTTCGGGCGAGATCTCCTCGACGAGCTCCCCGTTCTGGTCCCGGATCTCCTTGCCGACGTGCGGGGTGACGAGCGTGCCGCCGTTCTGGATGGCGGCGTAGCCCCGGGCGAGCTGGAGGGGGCTAACCAGGAGGTCGCCCTGGCCGATGGTCATGTTCACCCAGCGGCTCACGGTCCAACGCTTGTCGTCGGGGGTGCCGCCGGCCTCCTCCTGCCACTCGCGGGTGGGGACCCTCCCTGCGGTCTCGCCGGGAAGGTCGATGCCGGTTGAGGAGCCGAAGCCGAACTTCTCGTAGAAGTCTGGCAGCCAGTTCTCGTCGTCGGTGGCGTTCCAGATCCAGTCGGCGATCTGGTAGAAGTACTTGTCGTTCGAGTCCATGAGGGCCTCGTAGTAGTTCTGGGTGCCGTGGTTGCCGTATTCCTCCGGGTAGGTCTGGCGCCAGCTCTGCCAGCAGGCACCGAAGGCCCCCTTCGGGCTCCAGCACTCGCCGTTGTCGGTGTAGGTAGTCTGCGGGGTGATGACGCCGAAGGCGAGCCCGGCAAGACCCGTGAACACCTTGAAGGTGGAGGCGGCGGGGTAGGCTCCGGCGATGGCCCGGCTGGCGAACGGGGCGTTGGCGTACTCGGAGTTGAGGTAGTCGAACTGCTCGATCTCCTCCGCACCCGTGATGCCGCCGACGAAAAGCTGCGGATCGAAGTCCGGTCGGCTCGCCATGGCGAGCACCTCGCCGTTGCGCGGGTCGAGGGCGACGACCGCCCCGCCGGAGCCCGCGTAGCCCTCGGCCTGGGCGCGCTCGATCGCGAGGTCCAACTCCCTCTCCGCCGTCTGTTGCAAGCCCCCGTCGACGGTGAGCGCCACGTCTTTGCCGGCGACCGGGTCGGTGATGCGGGACGGCTCCCCTTCCTCGGGGATCTCCTCCTCGCGGCCGTCGAAGCGGCTGCCGTCGGCCATGCGGACCTCGACCTCGCGGCCCAGCGCGTCGACCGTGTACTCCTTCTTGCCGGGCTGGCCGCGCAGGATCTCCTCGTAGGCCAGCTCGATGCCGCCCTTACCGACCACGGCGTCCTGCTCGAGCCCCCCGTAGAGGCCGCCCGCCTGGAGCTCCTCGGGCGTAACCGCGCCCGTGTAGCCGAGGACGTGGGAGGCAAGCGAGCTCTCCGGGTAGTTGCGGACGAAGTCGTTGTTGACGACGAGGCCCTTGAACTCTTCGGTCCTCTCGCTGACGTACATGACGTCCTCGCGGGCCGCGTTCTCCTTGACGAGCATCGGGCTGTACTGGTTGCCGCTCTCGAGCGCCGCGTCGTACTGGGCGAGGACGGCCTCCGCGTCGGCCTCCAGGATGCCGGCAAGCTCCTCGACCTTCTCGCGCGGGATGGCGTTCGGGACGACGGTGACGTTGAGGCCCGGGACGTTGTTCGCCAGAACCTCGCCCTCGCGGTCGTAGATCACGCCTCGCTGAGCCGGGATCTTGACCTCGCGCGTGTGCGTGTCCTGGGCGTAGCTCGTGTGCTCCTCCCCGGTGATGACCTGCAGGTACCAGAGCCTGAAGCCAAGGGTGATAAAGACGGCCGCGACCAACATCGCGAGGGCGACGACGCGGACCTGCATCCTGGCTTTGGTGATCGAAGGTTCGGGCTCCTTCTTTTTGGAAGGCCCCTTCTTCCCGGGGCGCTTCACGCGCCCTACGTCGACCGGAGGTCTCGTCCGCAGCACTCTTTAGGTTCCCCTCCACGATGATTGCGTCTCATGTACCCCGACCTCGCCACCACGGCGCTACCCCTTAAGAGACCTTCTCGGCCTGCACGATGAGGCGTTGCGAGTAATCCGGCAGCGTACAGGTTTGCAGCGTCAGCACGTCCTTACCTGGCACGGGCCGGGTGACCTCTAGGTCCGTCGGTTCGACGACGACCTCCTTGAAGACCACGTACTTGTACTCCTTACCGTCGGCATCGGTGATCGTGATCTCGTCGCCGTTCTCCAGAACGTCGAGGTCCCAGAACGCCAGGAACGAGTCGGTGTTGGGGTAACCGAGGCGGTGGCCCGCGATGTACACGTTTGCCCCCTGTTGCCACGGGAATCCCGTCCCCTGGAGGTGGATGCCGAGGTAGTCCTTGAGCTTGGCCTCGTCGTCCCCCTTGGCGTCCGGCACGGCGGCCTCGGCGACTTCCATCTTGGGGATGTCGACGGTAAGGGTCTTGTCCTCGGGTCCCTCGGGGGTCTCGGGCTTGGGCCCGGTCGACTCGTCGAGGACGGGGACGTTGAAGTCGCCAACCTCGCTTCTCTCCCCGTCTACTCCGCCGACGTTGCCGAGCAGACCGGTACCGAAAAAGAAGCTCGCGATCAGGGCGACGCCCGCCCCTATAAGGGCGAGGCTCAACAAGCTCAAGATCGTGCTCTTGATACGCACCCTCCATTTGCATCCAGCACCCTACCGACCACCAACAGAACGTAACCCATTGTATCCGAAAAAATAAGCCTACTAGCCCCGGCGCCGAAGGTCTGGAGCTTGGCTCTAGCCTTCGACGACAAAAGATTTGCGAACGGCCGGCGCCCCGGACTCGCCTCCGAGGCCGTCCGAGATCTCCACCGTGTAGTTGCCGGGGGGCAAGGGATCTCCGGAACGCGCCTGGAGGGCGAACTTGACGATCCCGGAGGCCCCACCCTCGCCGGAGCTCAACTGGTCCTCCTGCTCGTCGAGGGCCTGGATCTCGTCCTCCTGCCCGAACAACAGCGAGAGGGCCGAGCTACTCCCCGACCTTGCGACCCGTGCCCGCATGTCTTCCCCCGTCGGCAGATCCTCCACGCTCAGGTACACGAAGACCTTCTCGGGACGCTGCCCGAAGTAGTTGACGTCCGGCGGCGGGTAGAGCCGGTCCTCGGCGCTGACCGAGACATCGCGGATGCTGGGCGAGACGATCTCCTCGCCCGGCGTGAAATCCTCCGCCCTGAGAAACGACTCCAGGACGAGCGCGAGGGCCACGAGCGCGACCACGAAGAGCACGAAGAGTGGCCACCGGCGCCCCGCCCCCTTTGTCTTGGTGTTCGGGAGCGCCGTCACGCGGCCTCTCCGAACGCGGCTCCCCCGACCGACCGCGAGCGCCTCCACAACAGGAGCGTGACGGCGTTGTGCAGGGCATGGGCGACCACAGGCGCCAGGATCCCACCCGCCCACCCGTAGAGTGCGCCGAAAAGGAAGCCCGCTCCCACGGCCCACAACGTCCACACGAGGTAGCGCCTGTCGGGGCCCACGTGGAGGGCGCCGAAGAGCAGCGAGGTCGTCACGATCCCGATCTCGGGCTGAAGCGCCCCCCGAAAGAGCGCCTCTTCACCCACCCCGGACAGCGCCGCGAGTATCAAGAGGTCACGCCTTCGCGCGCCGTCCACCACCAGCGGGGCTAGCTCCTCGGAGAGCTTCTTGAACACCCCGAAGGTTCTGTAAGCGAGCAGGCCCAGGGCCACGGTCCCGCAGGCGGTCGCGACGCCCAGAGCGAAGCTGGGGGCGAATGGCCCTCCGGGGGCGAAGGGGTTGCGGCCGGAGAGCGCGCCAATAGCGGCTGCGAGAAGGACGAGGGCCCCGTAGAAGATGGTGGCGGTTCCTAGCAGACGGGGTGCCATCAAGGGGCCTTTGGGCGTTCTGCACAGGCCATCATAGTCCGCTATTGTATCGGAGGTGCGGGGCGATCGAGCCCCGAAAGAGGCGCCGTACTACCCGAAGGTAGAAGGGAAGCGTAGTGATCGACGAGTCAATCTTCAAGGCCTATGACATCCGGGGCGTGTACCCGGACGCCCTGAACGAGGACGTCGCGCGTGACATAGGACGGGCTTACGTGTACCACCTCGGGCTCGGCGGCTCGCGCGTCGTGGTGGGCCGCGACATGCGCCTCTCGGGCGAGGCCCTCAGAGACGCCTTCGTCCAGGGCGTGACCGAGGCCGGGGCGGATGTCCTCAACCTCGGGCTCGTCTCGACGGACGCCCTGTACTTCGCCGTCGGCCACCTCGAAGAGCACGGGGGGGCCATGATCACGGCCTCCCACAACCCCAAGAACTACAACGGGCTGAAGCTCTGCAAGGAGCAGGCGATCGCCCTCTCCGGCGACGAGGGGATAAAGCAGATCCGGGACCTCATTACCGGGGACAAGCTGCCCCGTCCGGCCGAATACGCGGGCTCCGTCGAAGAGGGCGACATCGCAGATGACTACGCCAAGCACTGCCGCCGCTTTATAAACACGGAAGGCTTGCGACCCCTCAAGATCGTGGTCGACGCCGGCAACGGGATGGCCGGGAAGATGCTCCCGCCGATCTTCGAGGGCCTCCCCTTCGAGTACGTGCCGATGTACTTCGAGCTCGACGGCTCCTTCCCGAACCACCCCCCGAACCCCATCGAGCCCGAGAACATGGAGGAGCTCCAGAGCCGCGTCGTCGAGGAGGGCGCGGACTTCGGGGCCGCCTTCGACGGCGACGCCGACAGGGTCTTTCTCGTGGACGAGAAGGGCCGCACAATCGGGGGCGACATCCTCGCGACCCTCGTCTCCAAGAACGTCCTGGAGAAGGAGCCGGGGGCGGCGATTGTCTACAGCGCCGTCTGCTCCAAGGCCCTCCCCGAGCTCGTGCGCCGCGAGGGCGGACGGCCCATCCGCACGAAGGCCGGCCACTCCATCATCAAGCCGCAGATGCGCTCCAACGACGCGGCGTTCGGGGGCGAGCACTCGGGGCACTTCTATTTTCGGGACAACTACTTCGCCGACTCCGGCATCATCGCCATGCTGACCGCCGCCGAGCTCGTCGCCCGCCAGGACGGGCCGCTCTCCGAGCTGATCAGCCCCATCGACCCTTACGTCCGCTCCGGGGAGATCAACTCGGAGGTCGAGGACCAGGAGGCCACCCTCAAGGAGGTCGAAGAGAGCTACGGCAGCCGCGAAGGCGCCGAGGTAGACCACCTCGACGGCCTGACCGTGCACCTCGGCGAGTGGTGGTTCAACCTCAGACCCTCGAACACCGAGCCCCTCCTCCGCCTCAACGTCGAGGCAAAGGACGCGGAGACGATGGAGCGTGAGCGCGACGAGCTGCTGAAGATGATCAGAAACTAGGCGGCGTTCGGACCTACACGGGATTCGTTTATCCCGCCAAGCAGAGAGAAGGCCGGTCGGGCTGAAACCCGGCCGGTCTTCTCTCGTTCCCCTCGTCTCCGTTTAAGAGGAGACGGTCATCAAGTTTTGGACTTCCCGGACCCCGGGGGTCTCCGCGGCGATCTCGGTGACCGCCTCCTTGGCGTCCTGGGAGGGGGCAACGCCCCTTATGTCGACCACGTCGTCGTTGACCTCGACGTTGAGGTGATGCAGGCCGAGGGTACGGGGATCCTCGCCGATCCTGGTCCGGATGCGGTTCTCGATCTCCTCGTGCTGGACCGGCACGTCGCCCCTCTCGGGGTTGTGGCTGCGGCCGATGAGCGGCCCACTCGACGGGTCGGAGTAGTCGCGCTCGGCCCCGGTGCGGTTAGGGTCCTCGGGCTTCTGGAGCGGGGGCTCGGCCACGCCGCTCTCGATGCGTATCCCCTGCTGCCCCCCGCCCGACGTGGAGTCACCCTGCGCGCCGGCGGGGGAGGAAGCACCCTCGCTCCCGCCGCTCGAGCGCGCCACGAGGGCGCCGATGGCGAAGCCTCCGAGGGCGAAAATTCCGTACTTGAGCAAACGAGAGCCAGTAGGCTCGGAAGAACCCAACGCCCGCTTAGCGAGCTTGGCCTGCGCCTTGGCGGTCTTCGCGGCGGCCTTGCTCACCGTTTTACCAGCTTTCACGGTGGCCTTCCTGCCGGTCCTTGTCCCCAGCAGCGTACCCGCCGCCTTCGTCGTCTTCGCCATAAATGGCCTCCAAATCTCTTCTAACAGTGATGGATTCGTGATACCCGCAACGACCGGTTTAAAAACAGACGGAGAGCCGTCTAAGCCGTCCTCGGTCTCCCCGAGAGCACGAGCTTGTTCTCCACGCCTTGCACACCGGGGACTCGTCCCACAGCCTCCTCGAGAAGCCGGCTCTCCTCCCTTCCGGGCACGCTCCCGTGCAAGCTGATGATGAGCCCGCAGGAGCTTATGTTGGGGCGAGGCAGACCGCGCAGGTTCGGGTCGCGGCCCAGAGCGCCCCGTACCAGCTGGATCAGGTGGGCGTCGTTCGCGACGGCGAGACGGGGCATCCTAGCCCTCGTCCGGCGTAGCGGCGTCCTCGTCGGGGCGCAGCTTGGGGACGAGGGTGAGCTTGCGGTAGCGCATCCGGCGCTCGTTCAGGGGCTCCTCGAACTCCGCCTCGCGGGCGAACTCGACGCTGCCGGTCGCCGCGGCGTCCACGAGGGCGGAGAGGTCCTCCTTCTCGCTCGGGGAGAGGCCGATGGCGTCGAGGTCGCGCTTGTTCTCGCGCTCGAAGAGCCTGACGCGCCGGGCGAAGGAGACGAAGATGCTGCACGGCTCGGGGCAGGGGATCTCCCCCTCCCCCGGCTCCGACAGGCGCGGGGTGTTCTCGTCGACGTCCCACAACGTCTTCTTGAGGCAGACCGCGTCCTCGCAGCAAGCCCTCGCGGCGTTCTGCACCCCCTCGTCCGAGAGGCGCTGGACGCGCTTGTAGATGCCGGACTGCCGGGCGGCGTTCTCGCGGTAGTTCGTGATCTCGAGCTCCCCATTGCGGTACAGGTGCCAGTGGACGACGCCCGAGGGGTACAGGTAGTTCATGGCGACGTAGAGCCCCCGCTCGTCCTCCACGCGCAGCACCCACCCCCGCCTCAGATTCGGCGAACTCTTCAGCGGACGGTACTCGCCCTCCTCCGTGAGCTTGGCGATCTCACGGGCCTCCCGCGGGTCGCCATGGACGACTAGCTCCTCGTCTGGAACTCCGACGTTCGCGGCGTGGCGCAGCTCGTAGCCCTCCGGGGTCTGGCGGACGATAACCTGGCCGAAGGAGCGTCCTTCGGGGGCCTCGCCGACCCAGGCCGCGAACGCGGCGCGGGCTTCGGCCGCCGTGTTTCGGCGGGGGGCCTCCCCGCCGGACCTCTCAGGAGACGTCGCGCGCAAGCTCGGCCTCTCTCCCTTCCGTCTCCCGGGCGCGCGAGACGATCAAATCCGCAACGGACGGGTGGGTCCCGACCGGCGCGCCGTAGAAGATGGTCTTGTCCGCGCGCTCGGTCACCTCACCGGTGAGACCGAGGTCCTCGGGGATGGTCTCCCTGGTGTGCCAGCCCTCGGCGATAAAGACCGGAATAAGGACGACGTTCTCGGCCTCGACGCCCTCCACGACCTCCGCTATCGGCGGGTCCTGGTCGAGGAACCCGACCTCCACGAGGTCGTAGACGCCACGCTCCCTTATCCTCTCGGCGTTGAGGTAGACGACCCCGCCGGAGTTCTTGTTCAGATCGGTGCCGTGCCCGAGCAGGACGAGCGCCGTCCGGCCGGGCCGCGTCCCCTTGCCCTTCAGGAGGTCGTCCGCCCGCTCCAGGATCACGTCCGGCATCCCCTCGAACGTCCCCAGAGGGCCCGCGTAGCGGATGGTCCGGCCGTCCCGGTGCGTCACCGGGCCGTCGAGGCCGAGCTCCCGCGGGATCACCTGCTGCGTGAAGTACCCCTCCGAGATAAACGCCGGCACCACGGTTATGTTCTCCGACTCGACCATGTCGAGGACGTGGCGCATGGAAGGCTCCTCTTTCCAGAAGCACTCCACCACCTCGTCGAACTCGCCGGTGTAGTGGTCCCGGACGAGCGCGGCGTGCTCGTAGACGGGCAGGCTGGAGTCCTCGTTCAGGTGCGAACCGTGTCCGACGATGATAAGGGCCTTCATATAATCTCGCGCCTCCACAACTCGCGTAGCAACTTGCCCGCCGATTCTATCCGCAAAGCTTCCAGCCGAACGCGAACAGCCTCACTCGATACGGTCGGACTCTAACGATTCGAGCGCGCACCCGGTCTCTCCCGTCTACCGCTGCGAAGCGGGCCGTACCCGGCCGTTGAGGTAGGCGGGGCCGCGTTCGACGCCGCACAGGAAGGCGGCCGAGAAAATCCTGGCCTCGGTCGCGGAGGGCTTGAGCCTCGCGTCCTGCTTCAGGATGCCGTCGAGGTTCGCGATGGCCTGTAGGCCTCGCCTGGAGCCCGCGCCCCCGGCCTTTACGACCCCGCCGGCCATGCGGGAGACGTCCTCGGCCTCCTTGCGCCCGGCGCGGCGCTCCACGTCCTCGTCGGGGACCTCGGCGAGCACCTCCAGGTAGGCCTGGACGATCGCGGGACGCGCCGCCTCCACGCGGGCGAGCGCGGCTTCGAGCGCCGGGCGCGCGAGCGAGCGCGTGACCTCGAAGCCCTGCGCGTACTCCCGGGCGGTCGCGTCCGGCGGGCTGCCCGCGGCGGCGAAGCGCATCGCGTCGCGCAGCGTCGCGTCCCGCCCGGCGCCTAAAGCCACGCCCAGAGCGCCGTGCAGGGTCCCCCCGATGTGCTCGGGGCCCGCCTGCTCCAGGGCCCTCACAAAGTACCGGACGTCGCCGTAGGAGAGCCCGGCCAGAACCTTGCCGACCCTCTCCCCGAGGAGCGCCGCCCGCGACAGCGGGGCGAGGAACCCCGCCGCCTTGAGGTCCGCGTATCCCGAGGCCGCCCGTGCTCCTAGGACGGCTTCGAGTGCCGTCTCGCCCACCGGGCGTTCGTCCGCCCCGGCCAGGGTCGCCGCCAGGGCCGGGACGCCGAGGAGGCGCGTCTCGTGGGCGACGACGCCGTCCGAGAACCGGGAGTCCGTCCCCGGCATCGGGGCGCTGTAGCCTAGAGTGAGGGCGCTCGAAACGGCGGCGGCGACCCTACCGGGGGGGACGCCTTCAGGCAGTGATCTCTCCGTCAACCCCGATCCCCGGCTAGAGGGCCTTCTCGAGGTCGTCGAGGACGTCTTCGACCTCGGGCTGGTCGCGGGGGCTGTCCTCGATCTTCTTCGCCCGGACGACGCCCTCTTTGTCGATGACGAAGTAGGCCCGCTTCGGGAAGCCCGCCTCGTGCTTGACGCCGTACTCCTCGGTCACCTCGCGCCCGAAGTCCGAGAGCAGGGGGAAGCCTATGCCACGATCCTGGGCGAAGGCCTTGTGCGACCAGGGCGAGTCGACGCTCACGCCCATCACTGACGCTCCCATCTCCTCGAAGCGCCCGATCTCCTCCTGCAAGCGGCTCATCTGATCCGTGCAAACGCTCGACCAGTCGCCGGGGTAGAAGAAGAGGACGACCGGCCCCTCCCGCCGCGCCTCATCCAGCGATACCCTGTTGTTCCAGTCGTCGCTCGGCAACTCGAAACCCGGTGCCTTCTCGCCTACCTCCGCGGACATGAAGGTCTCCTTCCTTGGACGATGGTTTCTTCCGGGCGAATTCTACCCGGCCTCCCGCCGGTCGTAGCCGAACGCGACGCGCATGCGCACGGTCACCCCGCCCTCCGAACGGGTAGAATCACCGTCCGGTGGGGCGCGGACGGCCCCCGAGGAGCCGCCATAGGGCGCGGCGGACGAGATGACATCGCGGAAGGAGCACCTTGACTAGCAGCGTCGAGAAGCCGACTTTGATCCCGGACGACGCCTACAACGTGGGAGGCGCCGCCGAAGGCACCCTGGGGGCCGAGGAAGAGCTCTGGCTCGCCGACCCGGGGACGATGAAGCTCGCCGGTGGTGCGCAGGAGATCCTCGCGGGGGCGCCGGAGGGTCAGTTCTCGGGAGAGTTGATCGACTGCGAGATCGAGGCGAACACCGGCGTCCACGCGGACGCCGAGGGCGTCTTCTCGGACCTCGTCCAGCGGCGGCGCTACCTCCTCTCCGAGGCCGAGAGGCTCGGGCGCGTGCTCGGGGTGAGCGGGACGCACCCCGTGGGCGACTGGCGCGAGCAGGAGATCATCGACAAGCCGCACTACCAGCGCCTCAAGGAGCGGCTGGGGTGGCTGATCCGGCGGAACAACACCTTCGCCCTGCACGTCCACTACGCGGTCAAAGGCCCCGAGAAGGCCATCTACATGTTCAACCGCCTGCGCGAGTACGTGCCGCACCTTCTCGCGCTCTCCGTCAACTCGCCGTTCTGGCAGAGCGAGAACACGGAGATGCAATCCTCGCGCGTCCTGATCTTCTCCCGCTCCATGCACCGCGCCGGCCTGCCGGAGCCGATGGGCTCCTGGTCCGAGTACAAGGGCTACGTGGACTACTTACACCGCTCCGGCGCGATAGACAAGCTCGCGGAGATCTGGTGGGACGTTCGGCCCCAGCCCGCCCTGGGCACGGTGGAGATGCGCGCCTCGGACGCCCAGGCCGATCCCCGGCGCACCGCAGCCCTCGTTTCCCTGACCGCCGCCCTCTGCGACGCCGTCTCGGCGGAGTACGAGGCCGGGGAGCTCCACCCCATCGTATCGGCGCGCGAGATCGAGGAGAACAAGTGGAGCGCCCAGCGCTTCGGCCTGGAGGGCACCTTTATCGACGGGGCCTCCCACGAGAGCGTCCCGACCCGCAAGGTCCTGGATTCCTGGTTCCGCCTGCTCGAAGCGAGCACGGACCGCGACCTCTCCGGCGCCGCCCGCCTCCTCGACGAGCCCACCGAGGCGGATCGCCAGCTCGAGGTCTGGCGCGAGACGGGCTCCGCCGTCGAGGTCGCCCGCGACGCGGCCGAGAGGACCCGGACCGCGGTCGAGAGCGCGTAGCCCAGCTCCCCCCTACGGGGAGACCGTAACCTCCATCCCGCGCGTGGGCCTCGAGGAGATCAAGAAGCACGTCCTGTCCGAGGACTCCGGCGAGCCCGAGAGGCTTCGAGAGCGGCTTGCCGACGCTGCCTGGTTCGATCCCTGGCAGGAGCGCGTATAAAACAAGACGAAAACCAGTTCGCGGGGAAGGCCAACGACGGATAGCGAGCGCTGGACCAGGGTTTGTGCGGAGGACGACGTTCCGTTTCTCGAGGACCGAAGGATCGAGGTCCGAGGCTTCTACGTCGGCGTCTTCAACACGGAGAAGGGCTTCTACGCTGTCTACGACGTCTGTCCTCACAGGGGCGGTCCCCTCTCCGACGGAAACGTGGCCTCCACAACGGTCACCTGTGCTCTGCACGCCCGAAAGACCGACCTGAAGACCGGCGAGGTGCTGAACGACGACCTCTCCTGCACCTTTAAGTTCCTGGTAAAGGTAGAGGATAGTGCCGTCTACCTCGACACAAATGCCCTCGCCTCCATGGCGGCGAGCCCGGTTTGAGCCGGGGGAGTAACCGGCCTCGAAAAAGTGGTAAAAGAGCAGATCAGGAGTAAGAAGCCGGAGGCGTCCCGCTACGCCCCGGCTTTTTCGGTCGCTTTAGGCGGAGATGTTGCCCGGGCGATGCGGAGCATGTCGAAAGGAGAGCGCGGTTTGAGCGAGGGTTGGAAGGAATTCGCGCCTTACCTCAAGGAGCTTGCCCGGGGGCCGGATAGCCTTCAGGACCTCGACCCAACGATGGCTCGGGAGGCGACGGAGTTGATCCTCCGGGGCGTCGCGACCCCCGCGCAGGCCGCCGGGTTCTTCCTGATCGGGCGCGCCAAGGGCAACGGGCCCGGGGAGCTCGCGGGCATCGCCAGGGGCCTGCTCTCCCTCGTCCGGCCCATCGAGGCGCCCGGAGACGACCCTGTCGTCGCCGTCGCCGGCGGCTTCGACGGCAAATTGCGCACCCAGAACGTCGGGGCGGTCTCCTCCCTCGTGGCCGCCGCCGCGGGCGCGAGGGTCGTCCTGCTCGCTGGCGAGGATATCCCCCCGAAAGGGGGCCGAACGAGCCTCGACGCCCTGAGAAACCTCGGCGTTCGAGCCCCCCAGACGCATTCCGAGGCAAGATCCTCTCTCGCGGACGACGGCTTCGCGGCCGTCTCCCCGAGGGTCTACTTGCCCGAGCTCGACGGCCTCCGCCAGCTCCGTCGCGAGATGGTCAGGAGAACGGCGCTGAACGTCGCCGAGAAGCTGGTCTCCCCGGTCCCGGGGGCGAGGATGATGGTCGGCATAACGCACCGGCGCCCGTTTCTGGAGACCATGCCGGATGCCTTGAGGGCGCTCGGGGTGGAGAGGGCGCTCGTCTTCCAGGCGATCGAGGGCTCGGACGAGGCCCCGCTCGACGCCTCTTCCTCGCTTCTGCTCGTGACAGCAGAGGGCGACGAGGACGTGAAGACCTCCCCGGAAGACCTGGGCCTCGGGCGCGCGACGAAAGCGGAGGTTCCCTGGGAGGGCGAGGAGGCCGAGGCCGAGAGCCTGCTCGGGGCACTCTCGGGCGAAGCAGGGCCGGTCCTCGATCTCATCCTCTACAACGCCGCCCTGAGGCTGTGGCTTGCGGACGAGGAGACGTCGCTCGCAGAGCACGTAAGCCGCGCCCGGGAAGCGGTCTCCACGGGCGCGGCCCACGTGTTGCTGGATCGGATGCGGCGGGGCGCCGCGGTTGGAGGCGGTTAGCCCCGGGGTGAAGCTACCTCCCGCCCAGGCGGCGGGAGACCTGCTTGATGATCTCGCGCTGCACGCGCGGGTTTTTCAGGAGTTGTATCCCGATCCGCCTCGCCTGCGGGTTCTTCAACAGCTTAAGAGCGATGCCCTTCAGCATGGCTTCCTCCGTATCGGTCGCTTGGGCCGCGTGGGCCGTCTTCAAGCGACCGATTCTACTACGCGGCCTTCTCGAGCTCGCGGCGAAGCTTCCGCTGCAACAACTGCAGGAGGGACTCCTCGTCCGGCGTAAGGTTGCCCTGCTCGGCGAGGATCACCTCTTCCAGCTTCTCGGCCTGCCGCGCGATCACCTCCCCCTCGAGGTAGTGCTCGATCACGCGCGGGCTGACGTAGGAGGCCCGCGCGATGTCGCGCGTATTGCCGAGCCTCTTCGCGACCGCGTCGATCGCCCGCAGGACGTTCTTTTTAGCCTTCTTCTCGTCCTGCTCCGCCCCGAGCTCGGCGAGCTTGACGGCGGCGACGAGGGTCCCCGCCCAGGTGCGGAAGTCCTTCGGCGTAAACTCCGGCCCCATGATCTCCTTTATGTAAACGTTGAGGTCACGGCTCTTCACGTCTCGGACCTCGCCGCCCTCCTTGTACTTGAAGATCTCGTACCCGGGGAGCGCCACGCACTGCTCGACTACCTCGCGTAGCCTCCCGTCGGTGACGCACTTGCGTTGGATCTGGCCCCACTTGCCCCGGTACTCGAAGACCATCTCGTCCCCGTGTATGGTGAGATGCTTGCGCCGCAAGGTGGCGATGCCGTAGGTCTTGTTCTTTTTCGCGTACCGCTCGTCGCCGACGCGAAAGTACGCCGCGTTTATGAGCCGCGTCATGCACGCCAGGACCTTCTCGCGGTCGAGCTTCTCGCGGTCGAGGTGCTCGCTCGTGATGCGCCGCATGTCGGGGAGCCGGTCGCCGAACCGCAGGATGCGGTCGAACTTCTCCTTCTCCTTACGCTCGCGATACTTGCGGTGGTAGAGGTACTGCAACCTCCCGGCGGAGTCGTACCCGACCGCCTGGACCTTCGCGGACGGCCCGCGCGCTATCCTCACGTCCTGCCAGGCCGGGGGTATCTTCAGGTCCTGGATGCGCTTGAGGACCTTCTCCTCGCGCACCTCCTCCCCGGAGTCCGGGTAGACGTACGAGAACCCCTTCTCCTTCGTCCCGACTCGCTTTATGCCCGTCTCGTGGAGCAAGTGTCTTCCGCGCGCTGTCTCGCCCATCCCTCCGTACTTCCCAAGCTATCCGGTATGGCTGCGCGAGAATATACTCGACGCCAGCGGAATTCGTGTGCGACCGCGCACAAGGTGCGCCCTCGGACCATCCTGCTACCCCGGCATGGCGGCGAGGCCCGGGGAACCCGTCCGGGAAGCTTCCGAGAGCCTTCGACGTGAGGCATCCAGCCCGAGGCTTGGGCTAGCGAGCCCTTTTGGTAGGGTTTTTGGCACCGCAGCGCCCCGGAATCGCTGGAGCCATGCGGGGTTGCCGTGCCCCATCAACAACATGTAGTGCTTGGCACAATATTCTGGAAGAAGGTCTTCAGACGCCCGGCCTGGGGCGCTAAAGTCCGGGCGTGCAACTGCTTTGTCCACCGACAAAGGAAGCGAAGAAGCGCGAGCCCCGGACCGGGGCCTATCGGAGGGCTCGTCGGGCCCGGCGCTTGAACCGTCTGATGGCGATCCTCCTGCCCCCGCTGGTCCTGACGGGTGCGACGCTGCTCTGGACGGGTGCCTTCGACGCCGGTGAAGCCGAAGTTCGGGCGGAACTCGTCCCCGCGCCGCGGAAAGAAGCGCCCCCCGACCCGGCGGCGGTCAGGGCCGACGAGTCCGGCTTGTTCGCGGTGCTCGAGTATCACCGGGTGGGTGGAGACCCGAGCTTCGCGCCCGAGTGGACCATCTCTCCCGAAGATCTCTGGGCCCAGCTCGAGTACCTCTACAGAAACGATTACCATCCGATCAACTTCCGCGACCTCCTGGAGAACAACGTCGAGGTCCCTGCCGGCAAGACGCCGGTCGTGCTCACCTTCGACGACTCCAGCCAGACCCAGTTCACGATGGTCCGCGACGAGGCTGGCAGGTGGGTGCCGGGCCCCGATGGAGTGGTCGGGGTGCTCGCGGCGTTCCACCGCGAGCACCCCGACTGGCCGATGCGCGCCACCTGGTTCGTCCTGCCCGCGGCCGCGGAGCCGAACAACCTGTTCGGGCAACCCGAGCTCACGGAGAAGAAGCTCGAATTCCTCGTGGACGCAGGGATGGAGATCGGCAGCCACACCTTCTGGCACGCCAACTTGGAACAATCCTCCCCGCAGGAGGTCCAGGAGCAGATCGTGCGGATGAACCGCGCGATCCGGCAGTACATACCGGGCTATTCGGCCGTAAGCCTCGGCGTGCCTTTCGGCGCGTACCCGGCCGACGTAAGCCTGCTCCGGAGAGGCAGCTGGGACGGTGAGAGCTACACCCTCAAGGGCGCAGCCGACGTCGGCGGCGGCCTCGCCTACCCCCCGGGCAACCGCCTCCTCTCCCCCTATCGGGTGCCGAGGATGCAAGCCGA
The DNA here is from genome assembly GCA_016781775.1 of Rubrobacter sp. GTDB lineage: Bacteria > Actinomycetota > Rubrobacteria > Rubrobacterales > Rubrobacteraceae > Rubrobacter_F. Next base: position 26,880 of record JADDPR010000512.1, read on the forward strand.
GCCTGCGAAGGGCAACTTCGCCTCTTTCGCGTCCCACTTCGAGGCCCACCCAGAGCAACGCTTTGTGAGCGACGGCGACCCCGATACCGTCACGATACCGGAGGAGAGCCGGGTTTATATGGACGCGGAAGAGATCAAACGCTCCGGCAAGGCCTGGCGCGAGTATTAGCCCGGTAAAGCGACGGACCGCGCCCTCTCAGGCACTCAGCTGGTCCTGTCGATACCGGCGTGGTAGCGAGCCCCGAGGCGCCCGCCAAGAAAGCCCCCGAGAAGCTCCATAAGGAGAGCGCCGACGACGATTCCGGCCCCCAAGAGCCCGAGCTCCGTCAAGCCGCCCACGGTCGGCAGTACGGTATTCTGGACGAACTCCTGCAGGACGTTGAAGAACCGGCCGGGCAGAAAGCTCCCGACCGCCGCCACGAACAACAGCAAAAACAAGCTCCAGGCCACGCTCATCATCCCGTTGCGGCCCCCATCGAAGCGGGCCATCCGCCCGGCGACGTAGCCCCCGAACAGGTAGGCGAGAAACAGGACGAAACCCACCACGACGAGCCCCGTGATGATCGCCGTCCCTATCTCCCTGCCCGCCAGGTTCAGGGTGAAACCGAGCGGCACCAGCACGAGTGCGGCGAGGGCCAGAAGCGCGAGGCCGGTGACGACGGCGATCAGGCAGCCCACGAAGCTCGCGAGCCAGTCCACCCCCCCGTATATGTCCCGCAGGCGCTCCTCGCGCTCCTCGTTCGCCTCGAAGTACCCCCTGGGGTAGGCCTGCTCCTCGGTCTGGGAGCCGGGAGAGCCCGGCGTTCGGATGACGCGCGTCTCGGCGCCCTCCCGCCCGGTCTCGCCCTGGGGGACGCGTTGCGTCTCCCCCTCCTCACCCTCGCGCGAGGTGGGTACGCGCCGCGTAGCCTCCGGGTCGCCTCTGGTCTCCCCGAGCGGCCCGGTCCTCCTGCGCCGATCCTCGGTCCTGTCCTGCGGCCCGTCTTCCATCCTGCCCCCTCCGTCGATCCTCGCTCGTCCCGGCGAAGGCGGCGGCCCCCCGCATGCCGTAATACTAACCCGATGCCGTCCACCGCTCATCGAGAGGCGCCCACACATCCCCTTTTGTACATATGGCCAAAAATCCCGCCTTCCGCGATCTCCTTGCTTGTACCCAGGGCCCTACTCACCGGCTCGCAGCGTACATATTATGGCCGGCGTGGGCTACGGGAAAACGCGTGGCGGAGAAAAGTGCCCACCACCTCGGCAAGAAAAGACTACGCAAGGACAGGAGGCAAGGTTGGACGCGCAAGCCAAACAGCAGGTATTGCAGCAGGCGAAGGCGGCGGACGTCAAGTTCATTCGCATGTGGTTCACGGACATGCTAGGGACGCTCAAGAGCTTCGCGCTCACGGTCGAGGAGCTCGAGGACGCCCTCGACGGCGGGCTAGGCTTCGACGGCTCCTCCATCACGGGCTACAACGACATCGAGGAGTCGGACATGATCGCCATGCCCGACCCGTCGACCTTCCAGGTCTTCCCGTGGAGCCCGAAGGAGAACGCGGTAGCGAGGATGTTCTGCGACGTGCAGACCCCCGACGGCGACCCCTACGTCGGCGACCCGCGCCACGTCCTCAGGCGCGCGCTGGAGCGAGCGACCGAGATGGGCTTCGATAACTTCTTCGTCGGCCCCGAGCTCGAGTTCTTCTACTTCAAGGACTCCACCGGGACCGAGCCCCTCGACCGCGGCGGCTACTTCGACCTGACGACCCTCGACGCGGCGACGAGCCTCAGGCGCGAGACCGTCCTGGCGCTTCAGCAGTTCGGCATCCACGTCGAGTACTCCCACCACGAGGTCGCCCACTCCCAGCATGAGATCGACCTGCGCTTCGACGAGGCGATGAAGATGGCCGACAAGGTGATGACCTACAAGACGGTCGTCAAGGAGATCGCCACGCGCCACGGCGTCTACGCGACGTTCATGCCGAAGCCGATGCAGGGCCAGAACGGCTCAGGCATGCACACCCACCAGAGCCTCTTCCAGGGCGACAGGAACGCCTTCTTCGACAAGGACGACCAGTACTTCCTCAGCGACGTCGCCAAGTCGTTTATCGCGGGCCAGCTCCGCCACGCCCGCGAGCTCTCGATCATCTTCGCCCAGAACGTCAACTCCTACAAGCGGCTCGTCCCCGGCTACGAGGCCCCGGTGTACATCGCCTGGAGCCGCAAGAACCGCTCGGCGCTCGTGCGCGTCCCGGGCTTCCACCCGGGCCAGGAGAAGGCCACGAGGATGGAGCTGCGCTGCCCCGACCCGTCGGCGAACATCTACCTGACCATGGCCGCCCTGCTGCACGCCGGCCTCGAGGGCATCGAGAAGGGCTACGAGCTCCCCGAGCCCATGGAGCGCAACCTCTACCACCTCTCCCACGAGGAGCGGGAGAAGATGGGCATCCAGAGCCTCCCGGGCTCCCTCGGCGAGGCCATCGAGGAGGCCGAGCAGTCCGAGCTCCTCTACAAGGCCCTCGGCGAGCACGTCTACAACCGCCTCCTCAACGTCAAGCGCGAGGAGTGGGACGAGTACCGCATGCAGGTTACGCCGTACGAGATCGAGAAGTACCTGCCGATACTCTAGCGGTCAGCTTTCAGCCCAGGGGCGCGGAGAGATCCGCGCCCTTTCTTTATGCTCCGTCGTCGTCGAGGATGCGTAGCACCTCCGGCAGGAGCGTCCGCGTGGTGCTGATGCCTTCGCCGGCGTAGATGGTTTCGTTGCCGGACCAGTCGCCGAAGTAGCCGCCTGCTTCCCCTAAAATCGGCGGGAAGGGGGCGCAATCCCAGGGGTTGATGACGGGGTCGAGCATAAGGTCTGCCCGGCCGGTGGCGACGAGGGCGTGGCCGTAGGCATCCGACCAGCCGCGCACCCCGCCCGCGGTCCTTTGTACTCTCCGCCAGGCTTCGGCCCTTCCGTGCTCCTCGAAGCTAGCGGCATCGGTGAAGGAGGCTATGCCGTCGGCGAGCCTTGGCGTCTCCGAGACGCGCACGCGTCGGCCGTTGAGGTGGCAGCCCAGCCCCGTCGCGGCGCAGAGCATCTCGTCCAGGACGGGGAAGTAGGCAACGCCCACCTCGCAGGCGCCCTCGATCTCCAACCCCACGAGGACGCCGTAGAGCGGCACGCCCCTGACGAAAGCCCTGGTGCCGTCGATCGGGTCCACGATCCAGCGGTGGCTCCCCTGGCTGCCCTCATCCGTGCCGTACTCTTCCCCGACGACCGTGTGCCCGGGATACGCCGCGCGGAGGCGGGCCCGGATAAGCTCCTCCGCGCCCCGGTCGGCCGCGGTTACCGGCGTATCGTCGGGCTTCCACTCGGGCCGGACCCCTGCCTGAAAGTAGCCAAGGGTCAGACGCCCGGCCTCGTGGGCGGTCTCGACGGCGAGATCGAGGTAGGGACGCAAGTTCTGCATGGCGCCCAAGATAGCACCACAGCCGTCGCAAGGCTCGGGAAACTAAGGAAGCTCCCCTAGCGCTTCGGCCGTACGTGGCGCGAGCCCTGGTTTCCCAGGAGCGCC